>DATKBK010000064.1:0-8287 GCA_035514045.1 Steroidobacteraceae bacterium
GTGCGTGGTGACCAGCTGAACAGGCCCTGCGGACGCGTGATCATCAGCACGATGATCAGCACCGAGTAGAGGATCATCCGCAGGTCGCCAAACTGGCGCAGCCACTCGCCGGCCAGCGTCAGCAGGATGGCGGCCAGGATCACGCCGACCATATTGCCCATGCCGCCCAGGATGACCATCACCACGATCTCGATGGACTTGTCGAAGCCGAAGCCCTGTGGGGCGATGTACTGGCGGAAATGCGCGTAGATGCCGCCGGCCACCCCGGCAAAGAATGCACCGACGAGGAAGGCGATGATCTTGTAGCGGGTGGTGTTGATGCCCATGGCCTCGGCGGCGATCTCATCGTCGGCCACGGCGATGAAGCCCCGGCCCCAGCTCGAATGCACCAGCGACCACACGACATAGATGGTGAGCGCGGCGACGCCGAATGCCCAGGCGAGGTTGGTGTAGCCGGGAATGCCGATCAGGCCGCGGGCGCCGCCCACCGCGTCGATGTTCTGCAACACCACCCGGATGATCTCGCCGAAACCCAGCGTGAGGATGGCCAGGTAGTCGCCCTTCAGGCGCAGCGACGGCACACCCACCACCAGCCCTGCCAGCGCCGCCGCGCCGCCGCCGACCAGCAGTGCCAGCCCGAACAGCAGCCACTCCTGGCCGCCGAGCACAGTGAGCAGGGCGGCACCGAAGGTGGTCGTAAGCACTGCCGCGGCATAGGCGCCCACGCCCATGAAGCCGGCATGCCCCAGCGAGAACTGGCCGGTGTAGCCATTGATGAGGTTCAGGCTCACCGCCAGCGTGACATTGATGCCGCAGGTGACGGCGATGTCGAGGAAGTACGGGTTGTACTGGCTGGAGAACGCCGACAACACACCGATGACCAGCAGTGCACCGAGCAGCAGGTACTGCGCGCGCGCCAGCATCACACTTTCTCCGTCTGCCTGGTGCCCAGGAGGCCGGTGGGCCGCAGCAGCAGGATCAGGATCAGGACCGCGAACGCCACCGCGTCGCGGTAGGTGGAACCCCCCAGCCCCACCACCGCGGTCTCGACCAGGCCAATGACCAGCCCACCGATGGCGGCGCCGGCGATGTTGCCGATGCCGCCCAGCACCGCGGCGACGAAGGCCTTGAGCCCCGGCAGCGTACCCATCAGCGGATCGATGGAGGGATAGTTCGAGGCGTACAGGATGCCGCCCGCAGCCGCCATGGCCGAACCCAGCGCGAACGTGAAGGAGATCACCCGGTCGTTGTTGATGCCCACCAGCGAGGCCGCGGTCTGATTGAACGACAGCGCGCGCATGGCAGTGCCGATGCGCGTGTGCAGCACGATATGGCGCAGTGCGAACAGCAGCAGCAGCGTCACCACGAACACCAGGATCTGGCTGCTGGAGATGACCAGCCCGCCGATCTGGAAATTGTGCACCGGGAACAGGGCCGGGAAGGAGCGCGGATTGGCGCCGAAGATGCGCTGCCCCAGGTTCTGCAGCAGCAGCGACACGCCGATGGCAGTGATCAGCGCGGTGAGCGTGGAGCGCCCCCGCAGCGGGCGGTAGGCGAGCTTCTCGATCACTACGCCCAGCAGCGCGCAGACGGCCATCGCGCCAAGCAGCACGGCCACGCCGGCCAGTGGCCCGCCGGGCATCACGCGGGCAAGGAAGTAACCGGCGAATGCACCCACCATGAACACTTCGCTGTGGGCAAAGTTGATGAAGCGCAGCACGCCATAGACCATGGTGTAGCCCAGCGCGATCAGCGCGTAGATCGCGCCGAGCGCGAGCCCGTTGACAACTTGCTGCAGCAGCTCGGTCACTGGACGGGCCCCTGGGGAGTGCCGGCGATCAGGGCGAGATGGTCTCCACGTACTGGAACCGGCCGTCCTTGACCGTGATGATCACGGCCGGCTTGGTGGCATCACGCTTGACATCCAGGGTAGTGGCACCGGTGGCGCCGGGGAAATCCCTGGTGGCCGCCAGCGCATCGCGCAGCGCCGGGCCCTCAGTGGTACCGGCACGCGTAATGGCATCGGCCAGCACCCGCGCCGAGTCGTAGCCCAGCGCAGCCATCGCGTCGGGCACCTCGCCGTTGTACTTCGCCTTGTAGGCCGCGACGAACTGTTGCGGCAAGGCCTCGGTGCTCTCGGGCGAGAAATGCGTGGAGTAATACGTGCCCTCCAGCGCCTTCGCGCCGGCGATCTGGATAAGCTCCGGCGCCTCCCAGCCGTCGCCACCGAATAGCGGCACGGTGATGCCCAGCTGGCGCGCCTGCGCCACGATCAGCCCCACGTCGTTGTAGTAGCCCGGCACCAGGATGGCATCGGGCGCGGCGGCTTTGATGGTGGTGAGCTGCGCCTTGAAGTCCTTCTCGCCGCCATTGTATTTCTCGTCGGAGACCACCGTGCCGCCGCCAGCCAGCCACGGCTCGCGGAAATACTGCGCCAGGCCAACGCTGTAGGCCGCGGCCACGTCCGAGAGGATGGCCACCTTCTGCGCCTTGAGGGAACGGCGCGCGAACTCGGCCAGCAGGCGCCCCTGGAACGGATCGGTGAAGCAAACCCGGAAAATGTAATCGCCGGTCTCGGTGACCTTGGGATTGGTGGAAGACGGCGAAATCATCGGAATCTGGTACTGCTGGGCGATGGGTGCAGCCTCCAGCGACCTGCCCGAGGCCACTTCGCCCAGCAGCGCCACCACGTTGTCGCGGGTGATGAGCTTCTTGGCAATGGTGTTTGACTCGCCCTGCATGCTGCGGTTGTCTTCGTAGATCAGCTCGAGCTGCTTGCCCAGCACGCCGCCGGCGGCATTGATCTCTTCCACTGCCAGCATCGTGCCCTTGTGGGACGAGGTGCCGAAGGCGGCTTCCTTGCCGGTGAGCGAGGCGTACTCGCCGATCCGGATGGTGTCGCCGGCAGCACCGGCGGAATCCCCGGACCCGGAGCAGCCGGTAACGGCAAGCGCGGCAAAGAAGGTGGCAATCAGGCCAATGCGCGAGGTATTCATGGGCGTGACAGTCTCGTCAGGGGTGGGGAGAATGGACCCGAGTATAGGGGGGCCGCGAACGGAATCCAGCCTGATCACCAACCATTGCCGCGGCGGGCGGGAGGGCGCCGGTCGCTATTCGGCTTTTTCGGCGCGCCGGCGGTCCAGCGCCTTGCGCAGGCGCAGGTTGATCATCTCGACCGACACCGAGAACGCCATTGCGAAGTACAGGTAGCCCTTGGGCACATGCGTGTCGAGGCCATCGGCGATCAGCGCCATGCCGACCATGATCAGGAACGCCAGCGCCAGCACCTTCACGGTGGGATGCTCCTCGACGAAGTTCGAGATCGGACCGGCCAGCAGCATCATCACCAGCACGGCGACGATGATCGCAGCCACCATGATCGGCACATCGTCGGCCAGGCCCACTGCCGTGAACACCGAATCGAGCGAGAACACGATGTCGATCACACCGATCTGGACGATGATCAGCATGAAGCTGGAGTACACCGGAATGCTCTTGTTGGCATCGGCAGCACCTTCAAGCGTGTGATGGATCTCCAGCACGCTTTTGCCGAGCAGGAACAGGCCACCGACGATCAGCACCAGGTCGCGCCCCGAAATCTCGTTGCCCAGCACGTTGAACCAGGGCCTGGTGAGGCCGATCAGCCACACGATGGAAAGCAGCAACCCGATGCGCGACCACATCGCCAGCAACAGGCCGAAATTGCGGGCCCTGGCGCGCTGGTGCGGCGGCAGGCGGCCCACCAGCACCGAAATGAAGATGATGTTGTCGATACCGAGGACGATCTCCAGCGCGGAGAGCGTCAGGAACGCCAGCCAGGCCTGCGGATCCGTGAGCAGTTCCAGCATCGTTGCAGTGTTCCGTCCTCAGGGCAGGCTGTCGGCTTCCCGGCTGCGTACTTCCGGGAACACATGCTCGGCCTTCAGCCCCAGGTCCAGTGCAATGGCCGAGGAGATGTAGATCGACGAATAGGTGCCGACGATGATGCCGATGACCAGCGCCTGTGAGAAGCCGTGCAGCACCGGTCCGCCGAGAACCAGCAGCGCCACCACCACGATCAGCGTGGTGACCTTGGTCATGATGGTGCGCGACAGGGTCTGGTTGATTGACTGGTCGAGCGCCACCACCGGCACCAGCTTGCGATTGGCCTCGAAGCGCTCGCGGATGCGGTCGAACACGATGATTGTGTCGTTCAGCGAGTAGCCGACCACGGCCAGCAGCGCGGCCACCACAGCCAGGTCGAACGGCGTCTGCATCAGCGCGAACCAGCCCAGGATGAGCACCGGGTCGTGGACCAGCGCGAGGATGGCGCCGGTGGACAGCCGCCAGGTGTGGAAGCGGATCGCGATGTACATGAACACCAGCAGCAGCGTCAGCAGCAACGCGAGGATGGCGCTGTTGCGCAGTTCCTCGCCAACCTGCGGGCCGACGAACTCCAGCGGCTTGATGTCGACGGCCGGATCGATGCTGCGCAGCGCCGCATCGATCCTGTCGCGCGCTTGGTCGGCATCGAGCGACGCATCCGGCGCAAGGCGCGCCGTCACGTCGCGCGCGGTGCCGAAGACCTGCACCACCGGCTCACGGAAACCCTCGCGCTCCAGCGCCGCGCGCACCCGTTCGACGTCGGCTGCCGCCGAGAAGGTGGCCTCGACATTGGTGCCGCCGGTGAAGTCCACGGTCAGGTTCAGGCCGCGGATGAAAAACAGCGACAGCGAAGTGACCATCAGCACCAGCGACAACCCGTACCACACACGGCGCGTGGCCATGAACGGGAAACTGGTCGCCTTGCGGAAAAATTCCACGTGTTCTTCCTTCTAACCCTGCGGCCGATCAGCCGATCGCCAGTTTTGCCGGCCGGCGCGACCCGCCGTAGATCAACGTCAGCACCGCGCGACTGCCCAGCAGCGCAGTGAACATCGAAGTCATGATGCCCAGCACCAGCACCACGGCGAAGTTGCGGATCGGGCCGGTGCCGAACACCCACAGCACCACGCCAGCGATGGCGGTGGTGAGGTTGGAGTCCCAGATGGCAGACCAGGCCTTCTCGAAGCCGGCGCGGATGGCGGTCTGCGGCGAGACGCGGTTGCGCAATTCCTCGCGCACGCGCTCATAAATGATCACGTTGGCATCCACCGCCATACCGACGGTGAGCAGGATGCCGGCGATGCCGGGCAGCGACAGCGAGGCGCTCATCATCGACAGCAATGCGGTGAGCAGCACCACGTTGGCGGTCAGCACCAGGCAGGCCACCACGCCGAACACCTGGTAATACAGGATCATGAACACGAACAGCGCCGCCGCGCCAATGAGCAGCGCGCGCACGCCGGCTTCGATGTTCTGCTGGCCAAGCGACGGGCCGATGGCCCGCTCGCTGATGGGATTCAGCGGCGCGGCCAGCTGGCCCGAGCGCATCAGCAGCGCAAGTTCGCGCGCCTCGGCCTGGCTCAGGCCGGTGATGTTGAAGTTGCTGCCAAGCACGCCCTGGATGGTGGCTTCGCTGATCACATCGCGACGCGGAGTGCCGGTACGCTGCCGCTCCACACCCTGCTCATCGAGGTATTTTTCGCGCGTCTGCTCGATCAGCACCACCGCCATCGGACGGCCGATGTTGGCCATCGATACCCGCTGCATTGCGTCACCCGCCTGCGAGTTCAAGCGGATCTGCACGGTCGGGCCCTTCTCGGTCACCGCAGTGGTCGCACCCACCAGGTCTTCGCCGGTGGCAATGATTTCGCGCTTCAGCAGCGTGGGCAGCTGGTAGCCGGTGGCATCGGGGCGGTGGTAGTCCAGGCGCGATCCCAGTGGCGCGCGGCCGCGCTGCACGGCCTCGGCCACGCTGTTGGTGGTGTCCTTGAGCCGGAATTCCAGCGTTGCCACGCGGCCGAGGATGTCCTTCACTTCGGCGGAATTCGTGATGCCAGGCAGCTGCACGGCAATGCGGTCTTCGCCCTGCTGCTGCACGATGGGCTCGGTCACGCCCAGCTCACCGACGCGGTTGCGCAGCGTGATCATGTTCTGCTCGAGGGCGCCATCCTGCCGCTCTTTGACCTGCAGCTTGGTCAGCGTCATGTCGATGTAGGGACCCGTGGCCCGATTGCTGGCGACATAAGTGACGTCCGGCACGATGCGGCGCATCTCGGTGACCGCTGCGTCCAGATCCACGCCTGGCGCGAACGTGACGCGCACGCCGTTGACGATGCCCTCATCGTCCTGCAACCGCACGGTGTCGACGAAGTCGAGGTTCGCTGCGGTCAACGCGCGCCGGTAGTCCTGATCATAGGCTTCCACCAGCTGGCTGATGGCGCTGGTCACATCCACCTCGTAGAGCAGGTAGAGCCCGCCACGCAGGTCCAGCCCCAGCGGCATGGGCCGCAGGCCCAGGCTGCGGAAAAACGCCGGCGCCCGTGGCGCCCGCGCCAGCGCCGAGACATAGGTGTCGCCCAGCGTGGCATTGACCGCATCGCGCGCGGCCAGCTGCTGGGTGACCTCGCTGAACAGCAGCATGGCGCGGCCGTTGTCGCTGAATGAACGCTCGACGGTGACACCCTGCGCCTGCAGCGCATCTTCGATGGCCTGACGCGCCGTGTCGTCGATGAGCGCCCGATCGCGGCGCGCCACCTGCACGGCGAGGTCTTCGCCAAAGAAGTTCGGCGCCGCGAACAGCAGCGCGAACAGCATCACGACGACGACGAGGATGTATTTCCAGCGCGGGAATTCGAGCATGGCGGATCAGACGCTCTTGAAGGTGCCCTTGGGTACAAGCTGGGTGATCTGCTGGCGCTGCACCTTGATGCGCACGCCATCGGCGATCTCCACCGAGACAAAGCTGTCACCCACTTCGGTGACGCGGCCCAGCAGACCGCCTCCCGTCACCACCTCATCGCCGGTGGCCAGCTTCGAAAGCATGCTCTGGTGCTCCTTGTGGCGCTTCTGCTGCGGACGAATCAGCAGGAAATAGAACACCACCAGCATCAACGGCAGGATCAGGAAATTCATCATGCCGGGGCCCTGGGGCGCGGCACCGGCCGCCTGGGCGTGGGCTTGGGAGATCAGCAGGCTCATGTCGTTATCCTGTCGGGGGTGAAAATCGGCGGGGGATTATGCCACAGCGCTCCGGGCGCGCCGGGCTGGGCTAGCTGCTCGCGCCCGGCGGCGTATGGCTGCCGGCCCGGCGGGCCAGCTCCTCCCGGGCAAAACCCGCGAAATTTCCCCGGTCCAGGGCCGCCCGCATGCGCCGCATCAGGTCGAGGTAGAAATGCAGGTTGTGCAGGGTATTGAGCCGGGCACCGAGGATCTCGTTGCACTTGTCCAGGTGCCGCAGGTAGGCACGGGAATAGTGGCAGCAGGTATAGCAGCCGCACGCCGGGTCGATGGGGCCGGTATCCGAAGCATGGGCGGCGTTGCGGATATTGAGCACGCCGTCATGGGTGAACAGGTGGCCATTGCGGGCGTGGCGCGTGGGCATCACGCAGTCGAACAGGTCCATGCCCCGGGCCACGGCCGCGATCAGGTCCTCGGGCCGGCCCACCCCCATCAGGTAGCGGGGGCGGTCACGCGGCAGCTGCGGCTCGATGTCCTCGATCACGCCCAGGCGCACCTCTTCCGGCTCGCCTACGGCCAGCCCACCGATGGCATAACCGGGGAACCCCACGCGCACCAGCGCTTCGAGCGAGGCCTGGCGCAGCGGGCGGTACATGCCGCCCTGGATGATGCCGAACAGATTGCCTGGCGGCACTGCCGGCTCATCCCGGTAGTAGTGGGCATGCGAGCGCGCTGCCCAGCGCATCGAGCGCTCCATGGAATCGCGCGCTTGCGCCTCGGTGGCCGGCCAGGGCGTGCAGTCGTCGAAGCACATCGCGATGTCCGAGCGCAGCGCACGCTGCACATCCATCGAATCCTCCGGCGTGAGACGCACCTGGCTGCCATCCACCGGCGAGGCGAAGCGCACGCCTTCCTCGCTGATCTTGCGCAGCTCGGCCAGGCTGAACACCTGGAAGCCACCCGAGTCGGTGAGGATGGGCCGCTGCCAGTGCATGAAGCCATGCAGGCCGCCATGCGCCTCGATCACCGCCGTGCCGGGACGCAGCATCAGGTGGAAGGTGTTGCCGAGGATGATCTGCGCGCCCACGCCCTCCAGTTCTTCGGGCGTCATCGCCTTCACCGTGCCATAGGTGCCCACCGGCATGAAGGCCGGGGTATCGATGACGCCGCGCTCGAGCGTGAGCCGGCCGCGCCGCGCGGCGCCTTCGGTCTGCTGCAGTTCGAAGGCGATCATTGGCGCGGGTCC
>DATKBK010000065.1:0-4415 GCA_035514045.1 Steroidobacteraceae bacterium
CGCAATGTAATTCGCCTGTAATTCTTTCAATCTCCGTAAGCCCCCGGGCGCTGTGGATAGATCGTGCTGTCGCTGCACAAAGACGCCTAACTGCGTGCCCCGACTGGTGAATTTTCACTTGGCAGGAATCGCTGCAGCACCTCGTTGAGAAACTGCAGGCCGCGGGCTGTGGTGCGCCAGCGGCCCTGCTGCAGCTCCAGCAGCCCGTCGGCAGCCAGATCCTGCAGCGTGGGCGTGAGGGCGTCGGCCGCCAGACGGGTGGCGGCGGTGAACTCGGCCGGCGCAAAACCTTCGGTGAGCCGCAGCGCGTTCAGCATGAACTCGAACGGCAGGTCGGCGCGCGGCACGTCCCGCCACTCGGGCCCGTGCGCGGTCGCGGCAAAGTAGCGGCGCGGCTCGCGCAGATGCGTGCTGCGCGCGATGCTGCTGCCGCTGAGCTTGCCGTGCGCGCCTGCGCCGACGCCCAGGTAGTCGCCGAAGCGCCAGTAGTTGAGATTGTGGCGGCACTGGCGGCCGGGACGCGCATAGGCGGAGACCTCGTACTGGCCATAGCTGCGCGCGCCCAGCAGCGCCTGGCACCCGAGCTGCATCTGCCAGGCCAGCTCGTCATCGGGCAGCGGCGGTGGCCTGGCGGCGAACAGCGTGCCCGGCTCCAGCGTGAGCTGGTAATGCGAGACATGCGCCGGTTCCAGCGCCAGCGCGGCCTCGATGTCATCGAGCGCGCCGCGCAGACTCTGGTGCGGGAGCGCATACATGAGGTCGAGGTTGAAGTTGGAGAGGTCTGACCGGTGCAGTTCTGCCGCAGCCCGCAGCACATCGCTGCGCTGGTGGATGCGCCCCAGCAGCTTCAATGTTTCATCATCGAAACTCTGTGCCCCCAACGACACCCGATTGATGCCGACGGCGCGGTATTCGGCGAAACGGCCGCGCTCGACGGTGGCCGGGTTGGCCTCCAGCGTCACCTCGGCCCCGGGCGCGATCGCCAGCTGCTCCCGCAGTCCTGCAAACAGGCGGGCCAGTGCGGCGGGCGCGAACAGGCTGGGCGTGCCGCCACCGAGGAAGAGGCTGACCACCTCGCGTCCACCAGCACGCGGCGCCTGCGCGGCCACGTCCGCGAGCAGGGCGTCGATGTAGCGCTCCTCCGGCAGCTGCTCCTTCAGTTCATGCGAGTTGAAGTCGCAGTAGGGACATTTGCGCACGCACCAGGGGAAGTGCAGGTACAGCGCCAGCGGCGGCAGTGCATCCGGTGCTGGAGCCGCGGTGAACGCGCCGGCATGCGGTGCGGGATTGCTCACCGCATCAACCGCAACACCGCCGCCAGCGCCTGGGCGCGATGACTGACCGCGTTCTTGGCGGCAGCTGACATCTGCGCGGCCGTGATGTCGAGGCCCGCGGGAATGAACAGGGGGTCGTAGCCGAAGCCACCGCTGCCGGCGGGATCGGTCGCGATGCGCCCCTCCCAGACGCCGCGCGCATACACCGGTGCGGGATCGTCGGCGAAGCGCACGCAGGCGATCACACAGCGGTAGCGGGCAAGGCGCGCCGCAGGCGGGCGGCCGGCAAGCTCGGCCAGCAGCAGCGCATTGTTGTCGGCATCGCTGGCAGCAGCGCCTGCATAGCGCGCCGAATGCACGCCCGGACGGCCGTGGAGGGCATCCACCTCGATACCCGAATCATCGGCCATGGCCGGCAGATTGGCCGCGCGCGCCGCATGTCGGGCCTTGAGCAGGGCGTTGTCCTCGAAGGTGTGGCCGGCTTCTTCGGCCGGGGCAATGCCAAGCGCGCCCTGGGTGATGATCTCGAACCCCAGCGGGGCGAGCAGCGCGGCAAACTCGCGCTGCTTGCCGGCGTTGCCGGTGGCGAGCACCACGCGGCGCGGCGCGTTCATCTTGCGGGAGGCTACGCCGCCAGCGCCGCGCGCTGCAGCGCGAACAGCTCGGCCGTGCCGCGCGTGGCAAGTTCCAGCAGCGCGTCCACCTCGTCGCGACGCATGGCATGGCCTTCGGCCGTGCCCTGCACTTCGATGAAGCCGCCGCCGCTGTTCATCACCACGTTCATGTCGGTCTCGGCGGTGGAGTCTTCCACGTAGTCCAGATCGAGCACCGGCTGCCCACTGACGATGCCCACCGACACTGCCGCCACCTGGCCGTGAATGGGATTGGTGATGCCTTTCTGCGTGGCCAGGCGTGCACAGGCATCGGCCAGCGCCACGTAGGCGCCGGTCACCGAGGCGGTGCGTGTGCCGCCATCGGCCTGCAGCACATCGCAGTCGAGCGTCACGGTGCGCTCGCCCAGCGCCGCCATGTTCAGCGCCGCGCGCAGCGAGCGGCCGATCAGCCGCTGGATTTCCTGGGTGCGGCCGGACTGCTTGCCCTTCGCCGCCTCGCGCGCGCCGCGGGTGTGGGTGGCGCGCGGCAGCATGCCGTATTCAGCGGTGACCCAGCCCTGCCCCTTGCCGCGCAGGAAGGAAGGCACACCCTCCTCGATGCTGGCGGTGCACAGCACGCGGGTGTGGCCGTATTCCACCAGCACCGAACCTTCGGCATAGCGGGTGAACGAGCGGGTGAATTTCACCGGTCGCAGCGCATCGGGCGCGCGGCCGTCATGGCGCAGCGCGGCGGCGCTCACAGCACCCTCAATGCGACCACCGAGGCATTGTCGGCACCGTGCCCGGCGCGACGCACCGCGAACTCGCTGATGGCCAGCAGCGCGGTGGCCAGTGGCACGCTGGAATAGATGCATGCGGCCACATCCTCGTCGAGCAGGTTGGCCCAGAAGCCGTCGGAGCACACCAGCATGGTGTCGCCGGAGCGCACCCGCACGCAGCGCCCGACCTGCATTTCGGGCAGCATCGCATCGCCACCCAGACAGCTCTCGACGAAGTTGCGCATGGGATGGCTCTGCGCCTGGTCCGGTCTGATCAGCCCTTCCTGAACCAGCAGTTCCACATGGCTGTGGTCGCGGGTGCGGCTCACCACCGCGCCGTCGCGCAGGTGATAGATGCGGCTGTCGCCGACATGCACCCACCAGGCGGTGTCATCCTGCACCAGGCAGGCCGCACCGGTGGTGCGGGGTCGGTGCTCCATCGGCAGGCGTGCGCCGATCGCGACCATCTCGGTGTGGGCCGCGCCCATGGCCAGGTGCAGGAAGGCCAGCGGATCGAGCAGGGGATGTGCCAGCGCCGCAAAGCGCGCCAAAACAATCTGCCGGCCAAGCTCGGCGGCGCGGGCGCCATCGGCATGCCCGCCCATGCCATCGAATACCGAGATCAGCGCGGTGTCGCCATCGATGGCGGTGGCGATGCGATCCTGGTTTTCTTCCCGCGCCCCGATCAGGCTCAGCTCGGCCAATTCGAATTGCAAAAACATGCCCCCGCGGCGTTCGACTAGTAGACTGCCGGCCATTATTGCATTGCGCCCTTCGGAAAGGGCAGGTAGACCATGATCGCCAGCATGACCGGCTTCGCCCGCACCGAGGCCGGCGTTCCTTCCGGCACGCTGGTGTGCGAGCTGCGCAGCGTGAATCACCGTTTTCTGGAGGCGTCGCTGCGCCTGCCCGATGAGCTGCGCGCACTGGATCCGGAACTGCGCGCGCGACTGCAGAAGGAATTGCGGCGCGGCAAGATCGACTGCACGCTTACTTATCGTGTCGCCACCCAGAACGACCGGCCGCTGGAGCTGGATCTGGCACTGGTTGAACGGCTGAAAGCAGTATTGGGCCAGTTGACCGAGGCGGCGCGCGCCACCGGCGCGCCCTTGCAGCTGAACCTGGTCGACCTGCTCCGCTATCCCGGTGTGGTGCGCGACGCCGCCGTGGACTCCGAGGCTCTGCTGGTGGTGGCGCGCGAACTGTTCGGCCGCGCGCTGGCCGAGCTCAAGGCCATGCGCAACCGCGAGGGTGCGCGGCTGAAGGAGCTGCTGCTGCAACGCTGCGAGGCGCTTGCCGGGCACACCGCCCAGGTGCGCGAGCGGCTGCCCGAGGTGCAGGCGGCAATGCGGGCGCGTTACGCCGAGCGCATCGCGGAGCTCAGCGCCGCGGTGGACACCGAACGCGTGGAGCTGGAACTGGCGCTGCTGTCGCAGAAGATGGATGTGGCCGAAGAGCTGGACCGCCTCGACGGACATGTGACCGAGACGCGCGGCATCCTGGCCGGCACCGAGGCCGCCGGGCGGCGGCTCGACTTCCTGATGCAGGAGTTCAATCGCGAGGCCAACACGCTGTCATCGAAGTCGCAGGACCTGATCACCACGCGCAACGCGGTGGACATGAAGGTGCTGATCGAGCAGATGCGCGAGCAGGTGCAGAACATCGAGTAGGTTGCGAGGGTTTCCGCTCCAGAATGATCGGCACCCTCGCCTGACTTGTCGTATCAGCGGGCAAGTGTCCGGGCAATCCGTCTACGAACGCGTCTGTCG
>DATKBK010000066.1:0-6169 GCA_035514045.1 Steroidobacteraceae bacterium
TGGCTGGCCATCCACGCCGACAACCCGGCCACGCTGTACATCGGCTTCGCGGAACTTGGCCAGGGCGCGACCACGGCGCTGCTGCAGGTGGCGGCCGAGGAGCTGGACCTGGCGATGACACAGATCCGCGCCGCGCCGCTCGACACGCACCTGTCTCCCAACCAGGGCGGCACGTATTCCAGCGCTGCCGTGCAACGGGGGCGGCCGCAGGTAACCAACGCCGCCGCGCACGCACGCGCGGCGCTGCTGGCCCGCGCCGCGCAGCGACTGGGCGTTGCCGCGGATACCCTGACCGTGGATCGCGGCGTGGTTCGCAGCAGGGCAGCGGCTGGCATGAGCGTCAGTTACGGCGAGCTCATTGGCGGGCAGCGTTTCGAACTGCGGATGCAAGGCACTCCGGCACTGAAAAGCGTCGCCGACTACCGCCTGGTGGGCGCGCCACTGCCGCGTGCTGACCTGACCAGCCGGGTGGATGGCACGCATACCTACATCCAGCACCTGCGCCTGCCCGGCATGCTGCACGGCCGGATCGTGCGGCCCCGTGGCCAGGGGCGCCATGGCGCTGGCGCGCGGGTGCTGTCGCTCGATGAGTCCAGCATCGCGCAGATCCCGGGAGCACGCCTGCTGCGACAGGGCGAGTTTCTCGCCGTGGTGGCGCCGGCCGAATGGGCCGCGGTACGCGCGGCAGACCGGCTGCAGGTCAGCTGGGAGGAATCGCCCGATCTGCCCGGCAGTGAGGGCCTGCATGCGCAGATGCGTTCTGTCCCCACCACGGACAACGTGGTGGCCGAGCGGGGCGATGCGGCAGCCGCTGCTGCAACCGCCGCTACCCGCGTGCAGTTCACCGGCCACGGTCCCTATCAGGCGCATGCGCCATTCGCCCCCAACTGCGCGCTGGCGGACATTGGCGCCGCTGGCGGTCTGGTGATTTGTTCCTCGCAGGACATCTACGCCTGCCGGCGCGGCCTGGCCACGTTGCTGAAAATGCCGCAGGAGGCGCTGCGAGTGCAGTTTGCCGAGAATGCCGGCACCTACGGCCACAGCTGCTACGACGACGCAGCGCAGGCCGCAGCGCTGATGTCACAGCTCGCGGGCGCACCGGTGCGGGTGCAGTTCATGCGCCACGACGAGCACGGCTGGGATACCTACGGGCCGCCACATGTGGGCGAGGCGCGCATCGCGGCCGATGCCGATGGCCGCATCGTGGCGTATGAATACGAAGGCTGGCAGCACAACTGGAGCCAGGTCGAGAGCACCAGCCAGCTCGCCGGAGCTGCGGTCGCGGCGGAGTGGCCGCCCGTGGGAGTGCAGGGTGTGAATCCGCTGGTGTGTGGCGGCATGTACGAGATCCCCAACCTCAGGCTGGTCAATCACCGGCTGCCAGGCCTGGACTATCTGCGCGCTGGCTGGCTGCGCTCGCCGCTGGACCTGTCGTTCACGTTTGTCTCGGAGCAGGCCATTGACGCGCTGGCACTGCAGGTGCGCGTCGAGTCGCTGGAGTTCCGCCGCCGCAATATCCGCGACGCGCGCTGGCGTGGCGTGCTCGACGCGGCTGCCGCAGCCGCCGACTGGTCAGCGGCGTGGACCCCGGGGCGACTGTCGGGCGGCCGGCTGCGGCGCGGGCGCGGCATCGCGCTGGGCACGCATCTGGTTTCGTACGGTGCCGCCGTGGCCGAGATCGAGGTCGACATCGAGACGGGCCGGGTGCGCATCCTGCGACTGACGGGTGCGCTGGATGCGGGCCTGGTGGTGAACCCGTTGATCGTGGAACGGCAGATCGAGGGCCAGCTGGTGCAAACCGCCAGCCGGATGCTGCTCGAAGAGGTGCGCTTCGACCAGCGGCGCGTGACCAGTCTGGACTGGCAGGGCTACCCCATCCTGCGCATGCGCGATTGTCCTGACATCCGCGCCGTGATCGTGCAGCGGACCGGCGAGCGTTCCACTGGCGCGGGCGAGGAAACCATGGCCGCAGCCGCGGCCGCGATTGCCAACGCCTTCCACGATGCCACCGGCGTGCGCATGCGCCGCTACCCGCTGCTGCCGGCGCGGGTGCTGGAGGCTCTGGCTGGGGGCCCGGAAGCCGCCTGAAGTGTGACTGCGGTACAATTCCTTTCGCAGTTCGGCGACAGGGTTCCGCCGGCAACCGAACCGGGTTACCTTCGACCAGATCCTAGTCATTTCAATCGGAGATACCAACCATGGCCCTGTGGGATAAACCCGAACCCGGCGCCGCCACCGCCCCTGCCGCCGCCGGCCAGGCACTGGCATCTTCCCCGCATTCGCAGGAAACTACCCTCAAGTCTGCGCCCAAGGAGCGCATCGAAATGAAAGAATCGCTGATCGCATCCGGCCTCGCCATCGAGGGCAAGATCAATGGCAACGGGCATGTGCGCGTGGCCGGCAAGTTCAAGGGCGACATCGAGGTCGAGGGCAACCTGCACATCGACTCAGGCGCCAAGGTAGAGGGCCAGGTCAAGGCCAGCGAAGTGATCGTCAGTGGCGAGTTGCAGGGCAATATCGCTGCCGCCAAGCGCGTCGAGCTGCAGCAGGGCGGCACCATCAATGGTGATGTGAAGGCCGGCTCACTCACCGTAGCGGCGGGCGCCCGGATGCGCGGCAATGTGGACTTCGGCTTCGACGAGAGCAGCAAGTCCGGCGGCGCGGCGGCCACCAGCTTCACCGACCGGAGCCGGGGCGCCAACGTCGCATGATCGGTACCGCGCGCTCGGCCACCCAGGCGGGCGCGACCCGCACCTGCCCTCACTGCCGGGCGACGATCCTCGAAAGCGCCATCGTCTGCCCGGGGTGCAAGCATCATCTGCGGTTCGACAGGGACCTCAAGCCAGGCGGCGTCGCGGTCACGAAGACCGCCTGGCAGATCGAGGGCACGCTGGATGCCGAGCGCATGGATTCAGCGACCGAATATTCCATGCTGGTGATCGTGCGCAATGAGCGCAACGAGGAAGTGGCGCGGCAGGTGATCAACGTGGGATCACTGCAGGGCATCGAGCGGCGCACCTTCTCGCTATCCATCGAAACCTCCGACCCCAAACCGGCACCGGCGCTGCCGTCGCTGCGGCGGCGCTGATCACTGGCGCGCCGCGCCCAGCGGCACCACCTTGTCGACACTGCCGGTGGTTACGGCGTGATAGCCGGGACGCGCGCGCGCGTAAATGCGCTGCGCGATGGGTCGGCCCCAGTCACCCTGCTCCATCAATGCAGTGAACAGCGGCAGCACGAACTTGCGCCGGCCCTGGGTGGTGAGGAAGTGCTCGAGCTGCGCCTCGGCCGGCGCATAACGGTTGGCAATTGCCAGCATGAGCCAGGCATGGCGCACTTCGCTGTTGCGCTGGCCGTCCAGGTCCAGCAGCGTCACCAGTGCAGCGAGGCGGGTGACCGGAAGTCGGCGCGGCAGACGCTCGAGGAAGCGCACCCGCTCGGCGCTGCTCCAGGCCGTGGCCTGAGGCAAAGCGCCGCTGGCGGCGAACTGCTGCGCGGCGGCGTCGACGGCCTCGAAGGCCTCAGCCCGGATGCGCACGGCATTGGCGGGCAGGCCGGTGCCATATACCCACTCGTCGAGGCCGATCCTGTTGTCGAGCGCCGCATCGTCCCGGATCAGGTGCTGTCGCAGGTCGGCGAGAAACCGCTGCGACGTCTGCGGCTGGAAGGCGTGACGGTCGAAGTAGTCTTTCAGATAAGCATCCCAGCGCGCGCGACCGACGGCAGCCTCGATGGTGCGCAGGAAAGTGGCGCCTTTCTCATAGGCGATGCTGGTGAGGCCCTCGTCGGGACTGCGCCCGGTCAGATCCAGATGCAGGCGCGTGTCGGCGCCTTCGGCGCCGCCCAATCGTCGCAATTCTTCCTGCAGGCCGTGCCAGCCGAGGTCGGCAAGCATTGCCGAGAATCGCTCGCCATAGACTGCCTCCATGATGCGGTCCTCGATGTAGACCGTGAAGCCCTCGTTGAGCCAGAAATCGGCCCAGGTGGCGTTGGTGACCAGATTGCCCGACCAGCTGTGCGCCAGTTCATGCGCGATCAATCCCACCAGCGACTTGTCGCCCGCGATGATCGTGGGCGTGGCGAAAGTCAGGCGCGGGTTTTCCATGCCGCCAAAGGGAAATGATGGCGGCAGCACCAGCACGTCGTAGCGTCCCCAGCGGTACGCGCCGTACAGCGCCTCTGCAGTCCGCAGCATCTGCTCCAGGTCCGCAAACTCGGCCGCGGCCGTATCGATGCCGACAGGTTCGGTATAGACGCCCGTGCGCGGCCCGATCTCGCGGAATGCAATGTCACCAATGGCAATGGCAATCAGGTAGGGCGCCACGGGTCGATCCATGACGAACCGCCAGGCCTTCGCCCCTTCGCCCGTTGCTTCGCTACCCAGACCTTCCGCGCTCATCACCACGGTCAACTCTGGCGGCGCGACGATGCGCGCACTCCAGGTCTGGCGGATGCCGGGACTGTCCTGGGTGGGCAACCAGGTGCGGGTCAGGATGGCCTGCCCCTGGCTGAACAGGTAGGGATGCCGGCCGCCTGCCGTCTGCGCCGGCGTGAGCCATTGCAGTGCTTCGGCACCCGGGCTGGTGCGGTACTTCACCTGCACGCGGCGCGCTGTTCCCAGCGCAATTCGCAGGCCAGCTCCCAGCAGCGGGTCGGCTGTGCCCAGTTGCCAGTCCAGACCGACGCCGGCGCCGTCGGTGACCGATTCGATGATCAGGTCGCGGGTGTCCAGGGTAAGCCAGGCAGCTGGCGCGTCGGCCAGCACGTCCAGGGCGGCAATGCCCGCCAGCGTCTGCGTGGCAAAGTCGGCGGTCAGATCCAGGTCCACATGCGTGACCCTTGCCACCGCCGGCTCGGCACGGGAATGGACATCGTTGGCATCCTCGCCGGTCAGCACGCCGGCAATCATGCGCTGCGCGCCAGGCGTCTCCTGGCGTGGACCGCAGGCAGTCAGGACGGCGGCAAGGAGGGACGCAAAAATTGCTGGGCGCATGACGGCTGGCTCCGGCGGCGAGGTCCGATCGATTTTCCGGCAAGGGTAGCAGGCAGCAGCGCGCCGGCAGCGTAGAATTGGGCGGTGCAACCCATCCTGACGATTGAAGGCCTGTCGAAAATATATCCCGGCGGGCTTACCGCCCTGCACGACATCAATCTGGCGATCCGGCCCGGCGAGATATTTGCCCTGCTCGGACCCAATGGCGCGGGCAAGACCACGCTGATCGGCATCGTGTGCGGACTGGTGAATGCCAGCGGCGGACGCGCCATGGTCGCCGGCCACGACATCCAGCGCGAGCCCAAGGCTGCCCGCAGCATCATTGGCCTGGTGCCGCAGGAACTGGCCACCGAGGCCTTCGAAACCGTAATTGCGGCGGTGAGCTTCAGCCGTGGGCTGTTCGGCCACCCGCCGGATGCCGCGCTGGTGGAGCGCGTACTGCGCTCACTTTCGCTGTGGGACAAGCGCGAGGCGAAGATCATGGCGCTGTCCGGCGGCATGAAGCGCCGCGTGATGATCGCCAAGGCGCTGGTGCACGAGCCGAAGCTGCTGTTCCTGGACGAACCCACCGCCGGCGTCGACGTGGAACTGCGCCGCGACATGTGGCAGCTGGTGCGCGACCTGCGCGACGGCGGGGTGACCATCATCCTCACCACCCACTACATCGAAGAAGCCGAAGAGATGGCCGACCGCATCGGCATCATCAACAAGGGCCAGCTGATGCTGGTGGAAGACAAGGCGACGCTGATCCAGAAGCTGGGCCGCAAGGATCTGCGCTTGCACCTGCAGGAAAAACTCGAGCAGATCCCGGCGCAGCTGGCCACATGGAAACTGGCGCTCTCGGACGACGGCCTGACCCTGGTGTTCACCTTTGCCAACGACCAGGAGCGCGCACGCATCGCCCAGCTGCTGCGCGAAGTAACCGCCTGCGGCATCGAATTCCGGGACCTGGAAACGCAGCAGAGCTCGCTCGAGGACATCTTTGTCACACTGCTGAGGAACGCGGCATGAACTGGCACGCGGTCCGCGCCATCTACCGCTTCGAGATGGCACGCACATTCCGCACGGTGGTGCAGAGCATCCTCACGCCGGTTCTGACCACTTCGCTGTATTTCGTGGTATTCGGTTCGGCCATCGGCTCGCGCATGACCGAAATCGGCGGCGTGCCCTTTGCCG
>DATKBK010000067.1:0-3318 GCA_035514045.1 Steroidobacteraceae bacterium
ACATCGTTGTAGCTGTCGTAGCCGGAAGTGATGATGCGGTCACCCTCGCGCAGGCCTTCCGCCACCTCGACCTGGCGCGGGTTCTGACGGGCGAGCCGCACGTCCTGGCGGCGGGCGCTCTTGCCATCTTCATCCACCAGATACACCCAGCGACCGGCGGTGTGCTGGTAGAACCCGCCCTTGGCCACCATCAGGCTCTCGCTGGGATCGCTGAAGCTCAGCTCCACGGTCAGGGACTGCCCGCGCCGGAGGTTCGCCGGCGTCTCGCCCTCGAACACCACATCGGCCACGAACAGGTTCTCCTGCACCTCGGTGTAGACCTTGGCCACTTTCACTTGCCAGTTGCGGCCCTCGATGCTGACGTGGCCACTCGTGCCCGGCTGCACGCGCGTGAGATAGGCCTGGTCGATGCTGGTGCGGATCTTGAAGCCGTCCATCACATCGATCTGGCCGAGGCGCTGCCCCGCGTTGACGTTCTGGCCCACCTCGGCATTGATGGTGGACAGCTGGCCGGTGATCGGCGCGCGCACCTCGAGCGCCTGCGCGATGCGGTTGAGCAGATGCATGCTCTCGTTGAGCCGCACGATGGATTCCTTGGCGATTTTCAGCTGGTTGGCGCTGAGGATCTCCTCCTGGCGAATACGCTCGGCCATCAGCACGCGCCGCTCCTTCAGGAATTTGAGCTGGTCGCGCGTGGTCTCGTACTGCTCCTGCGAGATTGGGCTGTTGGGCGATTTGATCAGCGTGTCGTAGCGCCGGAACCTGTTCTCCAGGTCCTGCACCTGGTGGTCGAGGTCCAGCAGCTGGTCCTGGCGCATCAGGCTGCTGGTGGCGCGGTTGAATTCGGTGTTGCGCTGGATGTCGAGCGATTCGAGCAGCCGCGTCTCGGTGTCGATGGCGTTGCGCTCCGCCTGCACGTTGGCAAACGTGAGGAGGAGCTCGCCCTTCTGCACCAGGGCGCCGCCTTCCACGTGGATCTGCTCGACGCGGCCGCCCTGTTCCACGTCCAGGTAATGCGTCGTTGCCGGCTCAACTCTGCCGTCGAAGGGGTAGTACTCGCGGAAGGTGCCCTTTTCGACCACCGCAGTGGTGAGGCGCGTAGTGTCGACCCGCAGGCGTGAACTGCTGGCACGCGCGAACACCTGCCAGACGATGAGAGCCGCCACCAGCGCGCCGACTGCGATCACCACCCATTGCGAGCGCGAGCGGCCTTTCTTTTCTATGACCCTGTCCATGGTCCCCCTTAGTCCCGGGCTGCCGCCGGTTCCTTACAGCGCCCATGATAGCCCGCGAATCCCGCGCGGCTAATTACGGAGCCAGGGCGTGGATGCTGGGCGAGCTTGGGCCGCGGACGTGACGCGTTTGTTGCGTCGCAGCAAACATCCCAAGGCGGTTTTTAGGAACTGAACGCGGCGGCCAGGCGACGCACGGCCTGCGTCGCCGCAATCCATTCTTCATTGGCCGGCTCGACAGCCACTTGAACGCGACTGGAGCGGCCCGATATGAGCGGACGGTTCTGCAGGTTGGCCGCGGCGTCCAGTTTCACGCCAAGCCATGCCAGCCCTGCGCACACCCGCTCGCGGATGACAGCGCTGTGTTCGCCGACACCAGCCGTGAATACCAGCATGTCCAGCCCGCCCAGCGCAGCCGTCAGTGATCCGATCTCGCGTACGATGCGGCGGACGTAGAGGGCAAGCGCAAGTCGGGCACGCTCGCCGGCCTCGCCTGCATCGCCTTCGTGCTGCAACAGCACTCTGGGCTCGGGTGAAATGCCCGATATACCCAGCAGACCAGACTCGTGATAGAGCAGTTGCGTCACCTGCTCAAGCGTCAGCTGCTCGTTGTCCATCAGGTAGAGCAGGACGCCAGGATCGAGGGCACCGGTGCGCGTGCCCATCATCAGACCGTCCAGCGCGGAGAATCCCATCGTGGTTGCCACACTGCGCAGCTCGTGCAGGGCGCAGAGGCTGGCGCCACTGCCCAGATGAGCGACGATCACCCGCCCCCGCGCGCGATCGCCATGGCGTTCGGCAAGCGCCACGGACTGATACTGATATGACAGGCCGTGGAAGCCATAACGGCGCAGACCGCGCTGCCAGGCACCCCATGGCAGGGGCAGCAATTGCTCGACCAGGGGCAGGGTGTGATGGAAGCCGGTGTCGAAGCAGGCGACCTGTGGCAGGTCAGGCTGCCCCTGGCGCAACGCCTCGATGGCCTCGAGCGCGAAGGGCTGATGCAGCGGCGCCAGCGGGATGCAGGACTTGAGATCTGCCAGCACAGCGTCATCCAAGAGTGTGGCCTCGAAGTACTTGCTGCCGCCGTGCACGACGCGATGCGCTACCGCGACCATCCTGCGACCCTGCAGGAAGTCAGCGGCCCGCTCGCGCACATGCCGCAGCGCAGCCTGACGAGATCCGGCGGAACCGATGCCTTGCAACGCCCCCTTCCAGGCCGGCTCCCGCGTCAGCGGCTGTCGCGCACAGTCGAACAATGCGAATTTGAGGCTGGACGAACCAGCGTTCAGCACCAGCAGAAACCCTGCACCTTCCACCATTGGTTGCTCGCGTCGGGCACTCATGTCGCGCCCTGCGGCAGCGTTGCGGCATGGGGTACGACCGGCGTCAGCTCCTCGAATATGGCCAGCTTTCGCAGCACCCACTTCTCCACCTCCAGCAGCACCAGCATTGCCGCGCCGACCAGGATGATGACGCTGCCTTCGAACACCGGCACCGGCCGGGTGTCGAACAGCATCTGCATCCATGGCAGGTAGGTGAAGGCCAGCTGCGCCGCTACCACCGCCATGATCGCCCACAGCACTGCCGGTGTGCCGCGCACACCCTGCATCGAGAACGAACTGGCGTGCAGGTAGCGAACACTGAAGAGATAGAAGATCTCCATCACGCAGAACGTGTTCACCACCATGGTGCGGGCGGTTTCAACGTCAAGGCCCCTCCCCTGTGCCCAGGTGAAGATCCCGAAGCCACCGATGCAGAACAGCACCGAAACCAGCGCAATGCGCCAGAGCATGAACGGCGAGATCAGGGGCGCGCGCCGCTGCCGTGGCGGACGCAGCATCACATTCGCCTCAGGCGGTTCAAATGCCAGCACCAGCCCCAGCGTGATGCTCAGCACCATGTTGATCCACAGGATCTGCGGCGCCGTCATTGGCAGGGCCCAGCCCGCGATGATGGCCACTGCCACGGCCAGCGCCTCGCCGCCATTGGTAGGCAGGGTAAATGCGACGACCTTGCGGATGTTGTCATAGACCGCCCGTCCTTCGTGCACGGCGGCGGCGATGGAGGCGAAATTGTCATCGGC
>DATKBK010000068.1:0-2225 GCA_035514045.1 Steroidobacteraceae bacterium
AGTTTCACCGCGTCCGCGCCGCCCAGGGCCTCGAACACCTCGCGCACGGCAGCTTCGTCCGGGCGCATGGCCTGGCGGGTCGAGGCGAATCCGCCACCGCCGCCATGGAACAGCTCGGCCGGCAGCCGCGTGATGTAGCCATCCGCCAGCACCTGCTGGTTGCCGACTGCAAAGTGCATGTTCGCGATGGACAGCCAGGTGATGTCCACGTGATCGGCTGCAGGGTGCGTGCAGCTGGCGCCAAGCGCCGCGAGGAGCAAGGCCGGGAGATGGACTCGGCGCATCGGAAGGGTCCGTGGGATGTGGCCGCGAAGGTGGCTGATCAGTGCACGAAGCGTCGAACGAACGAGCTCAGGCGCTGACCAGTTCCAGCTCGATGCCGTCGGCATCCTGCAATATTATCCCGCCGGCGCTCTCGCCGAGCACCTTGCCGCCGAGCGTTGCAATGCCTGCGGCGGTAGCCGCGCGGTCAAATGGTGCAACTCGGATACCGAAACGCGCGATGCGCGCCTTGGCCGTGCCGTACGTATACGACGTGCCCTCAAGCAGCAGGCGCGTGCCGTTCTTGAAGGAGAACGTTGCACGATTGCCTTCCCGGCTGCTCTCCCGACCGTACAGCACCCGGTAGTAGTCCACCGCGCGGTTCAGGTTGCTGACGTGCAGCAGGGTAGAATCGACCCGCTGTGGCGTGACCAGCCCCTGCATGCCAGGCACCAGATCCGATGGCACCGCCGCGGTGACCAGCGTATCGGGCGAGGGCAGGAACTGGATCTCGATGCCATCCGGATCCTGGAATATCCCGCCGAATCCGGTGCTGGTTGGAAACTCGCCCAGACCGGCAGCGGCGAACTGCGCCTTCATCGCTGCGAAGATGGCCGCGCTGTCGCGTCGCCACTCGTTCACCGTGGTACAGAAGTGCCCGATATAGGTGCCTCGCCCGCGCGAGTCGCCAATGGCCAGATAGCCCACGGTGCGATTTGCTGGCAGAGGTCCCAGCAGTATGAAATAGCGGAAACCGCCCTGGAAGGGTTGCGCATGAAGCGTTGTCTTGAACAGGCCCATGTAGAAGCGCGCGCTCTTCTCTACGTCGGGCACGATGACATCCAGATGGTCGAGGCCCGGGGTATTCAGGGGCAGCGGTGGCGCTTGCGCGAAGGCGGTTTGCCAGGAGGGCAGCCCCGCTGCGGCCAGCAAACCTATCAATTCGCGTCGTGTCAGGGCCATTGTCGTCACCACCTGCATGCATCCGGAGCTGGATTGCGTCTGGATACTCTCCCGGATGCATGCGGCTACGCAACCACAGGTCGCAGCCGGGGCCCGGAACGGGGCCCCATGATGGTTGATTGCAGTATATTTGCCATTATTGCCGGTGCAGGTATCTGGCTGGCCAGAATAAGGTGTCACGGGGGAGACCACCATGCAGCGGAATCTGATCCTGATCCTGGGAGCGATCGCGCTGGTTTGCGCGACATGGGTCGTGTCGCGCGCCACGGGCGATCACGGCTACGCCCGGGATCGCGCGCAGATCGACGATCTGCTGGCCCGCTATCTGTTCGCACTGGACTGGCAGGACCCGGAGCTCTACGGCAGCGTGTTCACCACCGACGGCGTGCTGGTGTGGGCGGGCGGTACGGTCAATGGGCGCGACGCCATCGTGAAGGAGTTGCACAACGCCCGCGCGGCGGACGAGCGCGCCCATGCCGCAACGCCCGAATTGCGTCCCTTCAGACGGCGGCACTTCGTCAGCAACGTGGCGCTGCGGATCGATGGCGACCGGGCGACGGCCCGGTCCCTGTGGTTCGAATTCAACAATGACGGGTCCGACCGGCGGCCGTACGTCGGCGCGTATGGCCATCTGGAGGACGAACTGCAGCGGGTCGACGGACGCTGGCTGATCTCCCGCCACCAGGTGTTCAACGAGCAGCGCGAGAGCATGGCGGCCGGCAGCGACAACCCTGCCTGGTAGGCCGGCGCAGGCACCGGCGCGGATTCAGCTGGCTGCTTCTGATGCGTGCGGCACGGTCAGTATCTTGTGCGCCTGCAGCCGCGGCAGCACCTCGGTGCCGATGCGCCGGATCTGGTTCAGGAACAGCTCCTGCGGCAGATGTGCGCGGTTGCAGATCAGCAGCACCGAGTCGGCTCCAGCGTCGTTGCACTCGGCGATGATGCGCTCGACGATCTCATCGGCGGTGCCCAGCGGCATGTGCTCTGCGGCGGCCCGCACC
>DATKBK010000069.1:0-4268 GCA_035514045.1 Steroidobacteraceae bacterium
GACGACGCCATCATCAGCAAGACGCTGGATGGCATCGTCACAACCTGGAACCCCGCGGCAGAGCGATTGTTCGGGTGGACGGCTGAAGAGATGACCGGCCGGTCCATCCTGCGGCTGATTCCGCTGCCACTGCAGCATGAAGAACAGGAGATTCTCGCCAAGCTGCGCGCCGGCCAGCGCATCGAGCGCTATGAGACGACGCGGCTGCGAAGCGACGGGTCGCAGCTCAATGTCTCGCTGACTATTTCGCCGATCAGGAACGCCGGGGGCTCGATCATCGGCGCGTCCAAGATCGTCCACGACATCACTGAACGTCGGCGCGCCGAAGCCGCACTGGCGGCGTTGGCAGAAGAAGGGCACGCGCTGGAGACCATCAGCGGGGTCGGTTGGAGCGTGGCGTCCGAACTGGATCTGGAGTTGATCGCCCAGCGCATCACGGATGCCGCGACCGAACTTTCGGGCGCCAGCTTCGGCGCATTCTTCTACAACATCACCGGCGAGGATGGGCAAGGATCTTACTGGCTGCATGCGACCGCAGGTATTCCGCAGGCAAATCTGGCCGATTTTCCCTTGCTGCGCACCACCGACCTGTTCGCTCCGACGTTTCGCGGCGAGGGCAACATTCGCAGCGACGACATCCGGGTCGATGCGCGGTTCGGGCCCAACGGGCTGTTCGACTGGGTGCCGATCGGGAACGCCCCGGTTGCCAGTTATCTGGCGGTACCTGCGGTTTCGAGGAACGCCCAGATCGTCGGCGGCCTGTTCCTCGGGCACCCGGACCGGGCGGCATTCACCAACCGGGCCGAACGCCTGGTCACCGCCATCGCCAGCCAGGCCGCCATCGCCATCGAAAACTCCCGTCTCGTGCTGGCGCTCAAGGACCGCGAGACCCGGCTGAATCAGCTGCTCTCTGAACGCGAACGGATACTGCTTTCGGAGCGCACGGCGCGTTCTGAATCAGAGCGGATGGGGCAACTCAAGGATGAGTTCCTGGCGACGTTGTCGCACGAGCTGCGCACCCCGTTGAACGCAGTGCAGGGCTGGACGCAGATCCTGCTGCGCGGACCCACCACGGAGGACCAGAACAAGGCGCTGCTGGTCATTGACCGCAATGTCCGCGCGCAGGCACAGATCATCGGCGACCTGCTCGACATGAGCCGGATCATTTCCGGCAAGATCCTGCTCGAAGTCCAGCCGTTGCAGCTCGATCAGGTGGTCCAGTCAGCGGTCGATGCGGTAAGGCAGACCGCGGAAGCCCGAAAGATCCGCATCAGCATGTTGCTCGACACCACGATCGGCCTGGTTCGGGGTGATCCAGGCCGTCTGCAGCAGGTGCTGTGGAACCTGCTGACCAATGCCGTCAAGTTCACGCCCGTCGGCGGACGCGTACATGTGGTGCTGGAGAGGGTTGGCTCCCAGGCCGAGATTTCGATCGAGGATTCAGGGCTGGGAATCCGGGAGGATTTCCTCCCCTTCATCTTCGATCGCTTCCGGCAGGCCGATGCCAGCACCACCCGCCGGTTTGGTGGCTTGGGACTCGGGTTGTCGATCGTGCGTAATCTGGTGGAACTGCATGGCGGCTCGGTGCGGGTGAAGAGCCTGGGCGAGAACCTTGGCAGTACCTTCATCGTCACCCTGCCGCTTTCGCCTGTGCAGTCGCTGCCGCGTATCCATTCACGGGCAGAGGATGACGGCAGCTGCGCCGCGAAGGACCTGGCGGCGCTGCCGCGCCTGGACGGTGCGCGAATTCTGGTGGTTGACGATGAACCGGATGGGCGTCAAATGCTGGTGCGCATGCTCGGAGACTACGGTGCCATCTGCTCGGAAGCCGGCAATGCGCGGGATGCATTGGCGAAACTCGACCGGGAGCCGATCGACATCCTGCTCAGTGACATCGGCATGCCGGAAACGGATGGCTACGAGCTCATTGCCAGGGCCCGCGCACTGGATGGCGCGCGAACTGCGCCACTGCCGGCGGTTGCCATCACGGCATACGCCCGGCGGGAGGACCGCGAAAAGTCCCTGCGGGCAGGCTTCAATGCCCATGTTTCCAAGCCCGTCGAGGCCGGCGAGCTGATTGCCACGGTTACCTCCCTGCTGCGTCTCACGCGGCAGGCGTAGCTCAGCAGGCACGGCGTTGACGTGGCCGGGAGCTACTGCTGCCGCATCAGGGAGGCGGTGGAGAAGATCCCGGTCACCATCTGGCCGTGCGCGGCATGGTCCATGACCTCGACCCGATTGCGGCCCTCGAGCTTCGCCTTGTACAGCGCCTGATCGGCCAGCTGCAGCGCGCCCCGTGGCCGGCGCTCGCGACTTGGTTCTATCACCGCGACGCCAACGCTGATGGTCACGATCCCACCCGGCGGCGAGCCGCGATGCGCGATACCAAGTTCGCTCACGGCCAGGCGCATGCGCTCGGCGATCGCCTGTGCTTCGAAGCCATCGATGCCGTACAGCGTCACGGCAAACTCCTCGCCGCCATAGCGTGCGAGCAGGTCACGCGGGCGGGATACCAGCCCCTGCAGTGTCCCCGCGACGCGATGCAGCGCCTTGTCGCCGGCCTGGTGTCCATAGAGATCGTTGTAGCCCTTGAAGTGGTCCACGTCGATCAACAGGATCCCGAGCGCGCGGCCATCCGCTATGGCCTGTTCCCACAATGTGTCCAGGTGCTCGTCGAACACGCGACGGTTCTTGAGGCCGGTCAATGCGTCGTGCTGGGCGAGCTCGGCGACAAGGCGACCCTCGAGGAAGCTGCGGCGCGACCATTTCTCGAGGTGGCGCGCGGCAATGCTGCAAGCCCCCGCCGCCAGCAGCAGGAACACGCACGCGCGCAGCACCACCGCCATGTCCACACCGAAAGCCACGGCCGCCGCGAGGAAACTTGCGACGGTGAGCACCACCGTCACAGCCGCCACGCGAATCGGCAGGCCCAGAAAGAAGAACGGGCCGAACACCATGAGCGGCAGGATCATCAGCGCTTCGACATGTCCGTGGGCGACCGCTGCCGCCACACCGACCGCGGCCAGCCAGTTGCGCGGGGGCACCAGAATTTGCGCGACAGTCAGGTACCAACGCTCGAATGCGCGGCTCCAGGCGATCGCTGCGAGCGCGATGGAGGTCGACAGGACCACGGCCAGCAAGCCCACCTGCGCCTCGTCCCACGTGCCGGCAAGCAGGTGGTGCCCACCGCGGAACAGGGTGAGCAGCACGGCCAGCGCGCAGGCTGCGCGAATCAGCGTGCGGATGCCCTGCAGCCGGGCACGGAGATATTGCGCCTCGAACTGCGGGCTGAAGCGCTGCCGCGCGGCGGCACGCTCCAGCTCGGCCGCATACGGCGAATTCGGCAACACGCTCAAGCCCGAACGGGATGGATCCATCGTTCCACTATACGTTCCGCCCTGCCGCCGGGCTGTGACCGACTACCCGTTGATGACTCGCCAGGCGCGCGCCTTCTCCGCCAGGGACATGCGCGCATTGGTCGGGCTGGTGGATGGCAGCTGTATCCGCGCGATGCCCTGCTGTGCCGGCGGCAGGCCGCGCAACACATGCCGCTCAAACAGTTGCCGCGCTGCTGTGCCGTTGAAGTAGATCGTGTGTATATGCCGGTGCGCGGCGAGGAAACGCGCGAAATCATTGGGTACGGCCGAGGCCGGCAGGATATCCGAGTCGAGGCTGCTGCCACGGGTGCAGGCCGCCAGCACATCCCACACCGCAAGGCCGGTAGGCGCCAGTTTGCGTACCCGCAGGGGGTAGGGGAATTGCTGCGGGATGCCGAACAGTTCCTGGATGATGTACCAGAAGGCATTGCGCGGATGGGCGTAGTACTGCCGCGCCAGCAGCGACGCCCGGCCGGGCATTGTCCCGAGCACCAGCCGGGTCGCGCGTGCATTGCCCAACGGCGCAAAGCTCTGGACGTACACGACCCTTCAGCGCGCCGCTTCGGCGCCCATGGGCGCTAGGGTCCTACCGGATCAACTGGCCAGGGGATCGAGTCGTACGCGTTGGTCGAAAGAGGCGCGCCCGGCCGCGGCCAGTCAGGAGTCCACTCGAGTTCGACGTTGGCACCCACGCTGCGCAGGTAATCCGCCAGCGGCTTGTTGGGGGGCCGTCGCTGTTCCTGAAAACCCAGAAAGCCGCGACTCATCGCATAGTCGAGGGCGGTGACCCCGTCATCGTCTTTCACGTTGACGTCGACGCCAAGCTCGACCAGAGCCCGCATGACCTGCAGATCGCCGGCGCGTACCGCATAGTGCAGTGCCGAACCGCCG
>DATKBK010000070.1:0-3039 GCA_035514045.1 Steroidobacteraceae bacterium
CAGTCTCGGCCAGTGCACGCGAGAACTGCTGGATGGAGGAGTAGCGGTCCAGTTCGAGTGGATCGAAATCGCGGCGATCGGCGCGCGTGTTCATCTCGGTCTCGTGCCGGTGCAGGATCTGCGCCTCGGTCTCGATCTCGAGCTTGGAGAGCTGTTCCTTCAGCCGTGTGACGGTGCGCGACAGCTCGACCAGGTTGAACTCCACCGAACCGAGCTGCTGCTCGACGCGCGAGCGCGCGATGCTGACCTCGCCGGCCTGGTTGAGCAGCTGGTTGAGAAGTTCCGCATCGACCCGCGCCATCTCGACCCGCTCGACCGGCGCCGAGGGCTCGCGACCCGGCGGCACGGCCGCAGTGGCCATCAGCTTCTGGAAGGTGGGCGGTGGCGGTGCCGCCAGCGTCGGCGGGTTGAAGGGTGGCGGGGACGTTGCGGGGTCGGCTCCTGCCGGTTCCCATGCGATTTGCGATGGCGGTGGCGCCTCGGGCAGTGGCAGCTCGATGACGTTCGAGGGGAAGGTGTCGAACGCAGGCTCGGGCTCGGGCGCTGGCGCGGTCTCAGGCACCACGTCGGGCATCGGCGCAGGATCGAGCAACTGCGCAGGCTCGGCAGGGAGGCTGCCATTTAGCGTACGCACCTGCTGCAACAGCTCGCGCGCCGCCGGCACCGGGGCGTTGGCGGCTATCAGGTCGCGCATCTGCGCCAGCTGGTCGAGCGAGCGCTGCAGCGCTTCGCGCGCCTGCTGGCTCGGCGGCACAATGCCCAGCTCGATACCGATGATCAGCGACTCCAGCTCATGCGCCAGGTCGCCCATGGTCATCACGCCGGCCATGCGCGCACCGCCCTTCAGCGTGTGCAGCGGACGCTTCAGCGCCGCGAATTCCTCGCGGCTGGGCGTGATGAGACTGATGCCCTGGAAGGAGGACTGGCAGGCCTCCAGCAGTTCGTTGGCCTCGTCGCAGAATATGGCGGCCACTTCCGGGTCGTAGCCGGTGGAGGGCGACATGTCTTCTTCGGGCGCTGCATCCGCGGCCCCCAGCATCTGGGCTGCGGCTGGTTCAGGCGCCAGTGGAGATACCGACAAGGCGCGCGGGTCCGGCGCAGCGGCGGTTGCGACGCGCTGGTCGAGCTCGGCATCGCTGCGGGCAATGCGCTCGCGCAACAGTGCGTGATCCACAAAGAAGCCCGTGCTCTCGTCAAGATGACTGCTGATGCTCTCCAGCGCCACCATGCAGTCCGCGATCAGCACCAGGTCTTCTGCCGTTACCCCAGCGCTGCTGTCGTACGACTTGCGCAGCCAGTGGTTCAACGGCTCGGCCAGCCGGATGCCGTGGCGGGCGCCAGCCGCCTTGGTGCTGCCGGCCAGTGTGTGGCAGGCGCGATAAACCGGCTCCGGCAGCAGGTGCGGCGCAGGCAGCTCATTCACTTTTGCCAGCCAGCCACGGATCGTGGCGATGTGGCCGGCGGTCTCGCGGGCAAAGATCTCGTACAGGGTCGGATCGGCGTCGGCGGCTGGAGCGATCGGTTCGCTTGCTGCGAAGCCGGGGTCAGGAACCACGGGCGTCACTGCTGCCACCGGCTCCGGCACTTCCGGCTCCGGTGCTGGCTCCGGCACTGGTGCTGGTGTGGTGTCAAGCACGGGCGCCGGTGGCGGATTCTTGCCGGCGGCCATTGCATGTGCGCGCGTGGCGATGGCCACCACGTCGACCGCCGGTGGCTGGCCGCCTTCGAGCTGATCGATGAGCTGCGGCAGTGCGGTCACCGCCTCACGCAACACCACCAGGATGGGCGGCGATCGGGACAGCGTCTTGTGCAGCAGGCGGTTCAGCAGATTCTCGATCGACCAGGCGAACTCGGCCAGCGCCGCGGCACCAACCACCCGGCCGCTGCCCTTCAGGGTGTGGAAGGCGCGGCGCGCCGCAATGAGCGCGTCTTCCTGCGCAGGATCCTGGTCCCAGGCGGGCAGGTGCCTGGCGATCCTGGCGGCCTCTTCGCGTGCCTCTTCGAGGAACAACGACAACAGTTCCGGATCGCCCCCCTCGTCAAGCGTGGTCCAGGCCCGTGCGGGTACAACCGGCGGCACCACGGGGATGCCGCTGGGCGGGGTAGACACGTCGAGCGATGGCTGTGGCGGCAGTCCGGGTTGGCCGATGACCATCGTGCCGGTGTGCTGCTTCTCGCTGCCGGCCGGCGACACCACCGGAATCGCGCGCGACGGCTCGGCATCCACCGCCTGCAATGCGGTCTCGGCGTTGTCGAGCATGTACCAGGGATCCGAACGCCCGGCCTGCAGCGTCTCCATGTAGTACTCGATGCTGACGATGGCATCGGCGAGCCGGTCCAGTGCATGCGTCGAGAGGCCCGAACCTCCCTGCTGCATCACCCTGCGCAGGTGGCCAGTGACGCGCCCCATGCAATCCACTGCGCGGGTCTTGCCCAGCATGGCAAGGCCAGCCTGGATGCCGCGCATCAATTCCTGCCAGTTGTCGAACCCGGCCGCGTCGAGTGTGCCGCCGACGTTCTGCGAGATGTATTCCTTCACCCGCGCGAGGTTGACCACGCACTCGCGCAGCACCGCGCCCTGCACCAGCACGAAATCCACGTCCGGCAAGGGCTCGCCGGGCTGGCGGGCGTCGCGCGGCAGCACCATGCGCACCAGTTCATCGTCGAGGCGATCCTCGACCTGGATCAGCGCCGCGGCGATGTCGATCAGCGCCGACTCCGCCGGCTGCTCCCCCGAGGCGACCAGCGCCTGGATCTTCCCGATCTCGGCCTGTACCCGGGCGCGCTGCTCACCCAGTCCAAGCACGCCCAGCGTATCGCCGATCTTGCGCAGCAAGTCGACCTGCGTGCCCAGCTCGTCCGGGGCCGCGCCACCGCGGCGCACGTAGATATCGAGCACATCCTTGACCTTGGCCAGATCCTCGCGGATGGCCGCAGCCACGGTCTGCATGAGCTTGATGGAGGGCGCGGAGAGATTCTCGCGCTCCTTCTCGACACTGTCGTCGACCGGCAGCAGCTCGGCCAGGCGGAACGAACTGC
>DATKBK010000071.1:0-3061 GCA_035514045.1 Steroidobacteraceae bacterium
CCAACGTGGACACCGAGGTGACGGCGGCGGGCTATTCGCCGGATGCTGGCCAGCGGCTGGCGGACATCGGCACGGTCATCGGCCTGCAGAAGGGCCCGGCCTCTGACCAGTTCTTCCTGACCTTCGACCGGATCGGCGACAACACTTACGCGCGCACACCGGCCACCGGCGCCACGCCCGTGCCGGTGGATCTGCCGGCGCGGCCCGATATCGGCGTGCGTACCTTCGAGCAACTGAACCAGAGCATGTCGCGCATCACCGGTGTGGCCACCACCAACAGCGGCGTGCGCCAGACCTACCTGCAGGTGCAGCAGCAACTGCCGCCGGTGCCGGACATCGAGGCTTTCCTGGCCTCGCACCAGACCGGTGTGGCGCAGCTGGCGATCAAGTACTGCTCGGAAATGGTCAACGACGCCACCTTGCGCACGAATTTCTTCGGCGCCGGGTTCAATGTCGGGACCAACCCCGCCACGCAGTTTGCCGATCCTGCGGGCAAGGACATCCTCATCGTGCCGCTGCTGCAGAAGGCCGTTGGCACCGGCATTGCCTCACAGCCCGCTGACGCCGAGATCCGCACCGAACTGTCGTTGCTGATCGACCGCCTGGCCACCAAGCCGGGCGCGAGCAGCGCCAATGTCGCCAAGGCCGCCTGTGCCGCCGCACTGGGCAGCGGCCTGCTGTCGATTCTGTAAAGGGAACTCAAGACCATGCGTTACATCCGCAAGATTCCCAAAGGCCGCGGTCTCAACGAGCCCGTCATGCACGGCGATCATCGGCGGCCGGTGACGCGGCGCGAGCTGCTCTCGGCAGGTCTGATCACCGGCGCAGGCTCGGTAATGCTGCCCTCGCTGGCGAGCCTGCTGGCGCCCCGGCGGGCGCGTGCCGACGTGCTCGATGACCTGGCACACATCGGGGCCGGCGGCTGCGGTATCACCGGCGGATCCGGCATGGTGCCTTTCATCGCCTTCGACCTCTCCGGCGGTGCCAACATCGCCGGCTCCAGCGTGTTGATGGGCCGGCAGGGTGGACAGATGGATTTCCTGTCCACCGTGGGCTATTCGCGGCTGGGTCTGCCCGGCAACATGACGCCAAACCTGCCGAACCAGATCGACACCCAGTTCAACATCGCCTTCCACATCGACAGCGCCTTCCTGCGCGGCATGGTGCGGCGGGCGCAGCCGGGTACTGCTGCCAGCACCGACGGCACCATCATCGCGGCGCGCTCCGAGAATGACACCGGCAACAATCCCCACAATCCGATGTACGGCATCGCCCGCACCGGTGCGCAGGGCGAGCTGCTGACGCTGATCGGTTCAGTGTCTTCCGAATCCGGCGGCAATTCGCTGGCGCCGATCGCGATGGTCGATCCAGCCATCCGCCCGACCAAGGTGGACCGTGCCAGTGACGTCACCGGTCTGGTCGACACGGGCGAACTGGGAACGCTGTTCCCCGACGCCTCCGATGCGGTGGCGGTAATGGAATCGATGGCGGTGCTGACGCACCGCAAGCACGGCGCGGTGCAGACGATGATGGCGACCGATGCCGAGTTGAAAGCCTTCAACAAGTGTGGCTACGTCAAGTCGGCCTATCTGGCCGAACGCTTCAATGATCCGGCGGCGCTGAATCCAGGCCTCGATCCGAACATCGTGGGTCCCGGTGGCATCTTCACCCAGGCCGAGTACAACGCCGACGGCGAGTTTCGCAAGACCGCCGCGGTGATGAAGATGGTGATCGACGGCAACGCCGGCGCCGGCACCATCCAGATGGGTGGCTTCGACTATCACACCGGCGAGCGTGCCACCGGCGAGGTGCGCGACATCCGCGCCGGCGAGTGCATCGGTGCCTGCCTGGAATACGCCGCCCGCGTCGGCCGGCCGGTGATGATCTATGTATTCAGCGACGGATCGTTGTCATCCAACGGCATGCTCGACAACTCCGTCAATGGTCGCGGCAAGGGTGTGTGGACCGGCGACAACCAGGTCACCGCGGCATCGCTGCTGCTGGTCTACCGGCCCGGCGGCCCGCCACCGATGCGGATGATGAGCGACGGCATCACGCCCAGGCGCCAGCTTGGCTGGTACAGCGCCGATGGCGCAGTGGTCACCTCCTCGCATCCCGGCGCCAATGCCGTGAACCTGCTGGTCGAAGAGGTGATCCTGAACTACCTCGCCCTGCATGGGCGCGAGGGTGAGATGCAGACGCTGTTCCCCGGCAATGGCCTCGGTGTAAACCTGGACAATCTGATCGCCTTCGGTTCGGTCGTGTGACGGGTGTCATGGCCGCGAGTTGAGCGCGCGCTATCCTGTTATTGTTAACTGGCTACCTGCGCGTAGGTTTGCTGCTGTGCGAAATCCGTGGCGTTTACTGATGGTGGTGGCGGCAGGCTGCATGGCCGCCGCCAGCCTTGCTGCGGGTGAGGCATCCCATCGGCTGCTGGGGCAGGGCGCACCCGACTTCGCGCTGAAAGCCACCTCCGGTACCAACTTCCGGCTCTCCGAGCATCGCGGCGAGGTCGTACTGCTGGCCTTCTGGGGCAGCCGCTGCGGCCAGTGCGGCTCGCAACTGTCTGCACTGAGCCGCCTCGTCGATACCTACCGCTCCGCAGGTCTTGCCGCGCTGGCCGTGAACGTCGATGACGACCAGCTGGCGGCCGCCGAGTTCGCGATCGCGCATCCGGTGAGCTTCCCGGTGTTGCTGGACCCCGACAAGGCGGTGGCCCGGGCCTATCGGGTGGACAATCTGCCGCTGCTGCTGCTGATCGACCGCGCCGGCATCGTGCGCCACGTTCATCGTGATCATCGCAGCGGTGACGAGCGCAGGTTTCTCGAGCGCATCAGGCCATTGCTGGACGAGTAGCTTTCCAAGGAATCCCACCATGAAGCGTTCAATCTCCACTGCTGCAGTGCTGCTGACTGCGCTGCTCGGCGTGGCCGCGGCCGCGCAGGCCGGGCAGCCGATGTCGGGTACCGACGCCTGGTCCACTACGCCGGCAGGCACCACACCGAAACCGCCATCAGCGCCGGCGCAGGCCCTGGTGCCCACCACGGCCCTGATGCCGGAT
>DATKBK010000072.1:0-16215 GCA_035514045.1 Steroidobacteraceae bacterium
TTCTTGTGCGCAAACACCCACTTCCCGTTAGTTAGAATCGCTTTGATGTCGTCGTCCGGATAGTTTGCTTCATCACCCGGGGTTCTGTCTCCAACTTCAAGGTAGACCACCTCCTCCTGAGTCTCATTGACCAGGCGATGCGCATCTCCAGTTCCTGCCTTGAAGCCAGCGCACATGCCTGGAGCCAATTGCACCTTGCCATTGTCCGTGTGGAGTGTTGCGGTTCCCGAGAGGATGTAGACGAACTCATCTTGCTTCGTGTGAGCATGCCGAAGGGCGGAGCTGCCCCCCGGGGCGAGCGAGGTGAGGTTGACACCAAAGTTGGAAAGTCGAAAGACCTCGCCAAGTTGCCGCTTGCTGCGGCCCGCCATCCGCGACGCAAACGGCTCGGGATAGACTGACGGTTTCGCGCGAATCAAGACTTCGGCAGCCACGACGGCGGTGGGGACTTTCTCGCTTGGCATCAGATCTCCTGTGATTCAGTGCCGCCTAACTATCAAGTTCAGCGGCGGCACGCCGGCGCTTCAGCACGCGGGCGCGCCAGCGCCCGTGTGATGAAATATGGCTCGGCCGCCCGCGGCCGAGCACTTTATGTGTCCCCGACCGCTGCAACGCCGAGTTAGGCGGCACGTGCGTGACTTCTCTTAGTAGCTGTGGAAATTCAGGGTGACGCGCCTCGAAGGCAGAGGTACCACTGCACAACGACACCGTACGTCGTTCGTCCCGTGTGGAGGCGAAGACAAAGTATCTTTTTCCGACAACGAACTCAACGCCACAAGCCGACTCGGCGACGGGCGTGTAGGCACGCAACGTGCCGTCCACGTTACCTTTAAAGGATTCTTCGACGTTAAAGTCGAACGCGTACTCGTCATGGTCGGTCCTGGGCTGGATACCAAGAATGGTCTTCAGGAACGCGACGAATGCGAAGTCTCTGCGACGGTACGGACCCGCGCGTTGAGTTGTCGTGCCCATGATTATGACGTCAGCAGCGCGCACATGATCCATGACATCTTCGGTGTCCATGCAGGTGCACGCTGAGGCGGCATTGGCCCACGCCGTGGCCGAAACGGCAACTATGGCAACCAGAACTAATCGATGTACGTGACTAGCCATCTAACTATCAATTAGGTTTTTCGGGATAATCGCATACCGCGACATTCCCGCAACATATGCGACTCGCGGCGGCACTAAGCCCCTGATTGCCATGCAGGTCGCTGGCAACATGCCCCCTATCGCGCTAAGAAATTGATGCGAGATGGAGAGGCCTCCCCCAGTTCGTGACGCTTGCTGGCGGTGAGGATCCGCAGATGCTCGGAACTATAGCCCAAAGCCCGTGACTGCCGCATTGCCCGGATCCGGCACCCCACATGCCTTTGTCGAGGCAGGGTGCGGTTACGTCCGCAACGTAGCAGGGCGTTCTCTCTCAAATCAGGACTCCGCCTTCACCAGATCGCATCCACAACCGTGCTCCAGAGCTGGCTGACCCCCAGCACAACGAACAGCAGCGCGCACACCGCAAGGGCGACATTGCTGTGCAACCGATTCGCCCGTTGCCGGGGAATGCCCCGGCCGTTCAGCAATCCCAACAGCGTCACGGCGAGGAACGGCATGAACAGCGATCCCAGCACCCCATACGCCAGGATCAACCCGATCGGCCTGCCCAGCGCGAACAGCACCATGGGCGGGAAGGTCAGCCACAGCACGAAGAACCGGAAGTACCTGCCACCACTGCGCGTATCCGGATGGCCCGACGCCAGCCCGCGCATGTTGCCCCAGAAATCAGCGAACATCAGCGACACGCCATGCCAGACGCCGATGAGTGACGAGAACGCCGCGGCCCAGAAGCCGACCAGGAAGCCCGTGCCCACCACGGTTCCATATTCGGCGCGCAGCACGTCGGCAAGATCCACCAGCCCGGCGTCGCCCGCGCTGAGCCTCACGCCGGCAGCCCGTACGACTTCTGCACCGACGATGAGCATGGCGATCACGAAGATGCCGGTGAGGCAGTAGGCCATGGCGTTGTCGATGCGCATGACGCGCATCCACCCGGGGCTGTACCAGCCCTTCTCGCGCAGCCAGTAGCCATAGGCGGCCAGCGTGATGGTGCCGCCCACGCCGCCGGCCAGCGCGAGGGTATACATCACGGCACCCGGACCATCGGGCATCCTCGGCACCAATCCACGGCCCATTGGCGCAAGTTGCGGCGTGGCGAGCACGGCGAGGCCGACCACCGTGACGAACATCATCCCCACCAGTACGGCGGTGATCTTCTCGAACAGTGCGTAGCGGCCGAACCAGACCATCACGAAGCCGGCGAGGCCCATGAAGATAGACCACACTGTCAGCGGTACGCCCGGGAACAGCGCCGCCAATGGCAGTGCGGACGATGACATGGCGGTGGCGCCATAGACGAAGCCCCAGATGAGTATGTAGGGGCCGAAGTACCACGTGGTCCAACGCCCGAGGCTCCGCCAGCCCTCGAATATCGTGCGTCCCGTGGCCAGCGTGTAGCGGCCGGCACCTTCCACCAGAATGATCTTGAGGATCACGCCGGCAATCACCGCCCACAGCAGGCCGTAGCCGTAGCGCGAGCCGGCGACTAGTGTAGCCACCATGTCCGCAGCGCCGACACCTGTGGCAGCGACCACCAGGCCGGGACCGACAAGCCGCCAGCGTGCGACCGGCTGCCCAGTTTCCTTAATATCGGCTGCGGCGTCGGGCGACAGCGCTGCGCGATCGTTGTTCACTTGTTTCAATCCGGCCTCCCTGCCTGTCGCCGATCGCCGTCAGGGCGGCTGACGAAACCCGCGGAACTCCATCACATTGGCGCCCGGCTCGCTTGCGGGCGAGCTGGACGCAGCCGATCATCGCCTGCATGCGGGTGATGATGCATCGTATCGCGCTGGCTGCCCTGGTGGCCGGCTTCGGCGTCGGCGGCGGTGGCGGCGCGCTTCTGGCAGGCGAGGCGGCAGCCGATCGCGTGCTGTTGCAGCCGCCGCCCAATATCATCGCCAGCCCCATCAATGATCGCTTCGCGGTGCGGGTGCTGTACTACCGGCCCGCCGTCGACAATACGCTGCGCTACGACAGCGCTGCCGGCGTGCCGGGCACGAACATCGATGTCGAGGATATCCTGGGGCACAAGGACAGCGCCCAACACGGCACCATCGATCTGATGTTCCGCATCGGCGAGCGCCACCGCATCCATGCGGACTTCTACCAGCTGCGGCGCACCGGCGACGAGGTGATCAGCGGCGAGATTCGCTTTGGCGACGATGTGTTCCTCGCCAATGATCGCCTGCGGTCCGAGATGGAACTGCGCAAACTCGGGCTTGCCTACACCTACTCGCTGTTCCGGCGCGAGAAGTTCGAGTTGGGCCTGGGGCTGGCGCTGCACCTGCTGCAGCTGCAGGGCGAGGCACGTGTGCCGGCGCGTTTTGTCAGCGAACAACTCGATACCGCTGGTCCCTTCGCCGCGCTGGCGGGCCACGTGACCTGGCGCGTCACCCGTCGCTTCTCGCTCAATGCCTCGGCGCAGTATCTGGACCTGAACCCGGACGATATCCGCGGTGCTTTCCGTGGCTTTCACGCCGATGTGCAGTATCGCGGCTGGCGCAATCTCGCCTTCGGCGTGGGCTACACCTATTCCGGCTACCTGGTCGACAGCACCGACGTGGATTTCTTCCCCGGCTCCTATCGCCTTGAGTACCAGGGCCCCGAAGCCTTCCTGCGCGTGAGCTTCTAGCTCGCCTCGTCCAGAAAGTCGGCGATCTGCGTGATGGTGGCGGCATCGCGCGTCAGCGCGCTGTGGCCGAGCCCGGCGGTGTTGAGCAATCTGGCCGTGCGCCCGCCCACCCCGATACGGGCTCCAGCCTCCCGCAACAGTGCGTCGCTGTGCGCCCAGGGCACGATGTCATCCCCGCCGTCATGCACCAGCAGCAGCCGCGCGGCTATGCGCGCGGCGCCGGGGAGCGAGGCGTAGCTGTCGACGCCGGCACGGAAGCGCTGCTCGAACAATCCCACCAGCTTTGCCTGCGTGGCGGTGCGGATTCCCAGCGCATTGAGGAACACCTCGAGCAGGAAGGGCGCGCCGGAGGGCATGCTGATCAGCACCACGGCGCGCAGCTGTGAGGCCCAGTCCGGTGGCCCGTCGGCATGGCGCCGCGCGATGCCCAGCGCGCCCAGCGAGTGGCCGATGAGTGCCTGTGGTGGTCCGAAGCGCGCCACGATGGCATCGAGTGCGGCGATGAACTGGGGCAGGCTGGAACTGTTGCCGGGCGAGGCGCCGTGGCCCGGTGCATCGGGCACCAGCACGCGCCAGCCACGCCCCTGCAGCGTCTCGGCCATCCGGGTGAAGCGCGCGGCGCTGGAGCCCCAGCCATGCAGGATGATGGCCAGGCGATCCCCGCTGCCCCATTCGTGCACTTCGAATGCCTGGGTTCCGGCCATCAGCCGATGCCGGCGCGCCCGAGCCAGCACCGCGCGATCCTCGGCCCGCAGCGGATGGCGGAAAGTGCGCAGGAACAGCCGGAAGGCCAGACGCGCTGCCAGAGCGGGGCTCAGGGCCTGCAGCAGCGCGAACAGCTTTCGCAGCCAGACCAGATGCCCGGGCGACACATGGGGCACACGCGGCGATGCGGGTGGGGGCGGCGCGCCGGCGCGGCCAGGGTCAGCACCAGTCGGCGGCTCGGCCGACACGGCCCGTTCAGCCCTGCTGCTCGCGCGCGATGGCGCGATAGCCGATATCCCGCCGTGCCAGCGCGCCGTCGAAGCGCACCGCATCGACCAGCGCATAGGCGTCGCGCTGTGCGGCCTGCACGGTTGCGCCCAGCCCCACGGCACAGAAGACACGACCGCCCGCGGTGACCACCTTGCCATCGCGGGTGGTGGTGCCGGCGTGGAACAGTTTGCCGGGCAGGGCGCCGATGCGCTCCAGTCCGTCGACCACATCACCCTTGCGGGGCTCCTCGGGATAGCCCTGCGCGGCGATCACCACGCCCAATGCGGCGCGCGGATCCCATTCGGCCTTCACGGTATCGAGCTTGCCGGCCAGCGCCGCCTCGCACAGCACGGTGAGATCGGACTTCAGCCGCGCCAGCACCGGCTGGGTCTCCGGATCGCCGAAGCGCACGTTGAATTCGATGACCCGCGGCGCGCCGCCGGCGTCGATCATGACGCCGGCATAGAGAAAGCCGGTGAACGGCATGCCGTCGGCGGCCAGTCCGCGCACCGTCGGCTCGATGACCTGCCGCATGATGCGCTCGTGCACGGCCGGTGTGACCACCGGCGCCGGTGAATAGGCGCCCATGCCGCCGGTGTTGGGGCCGGCGTCGGCATCCTGCAGGCGCTTGTGGTCCTGACTCGAGGCCATGGGCAGCACATGCACGCCGTCGCACATCACGATGAAGCTGGCTTCCTCGCCGGCGAGGAACTCCTCGATGATGATCTCCTCGCCAGCGCTGCCGAACCGGCCGGACAGCATGGCTTCGGCTGCCGCCACTGCCTCGGCGCCGGTGTGCGCGATCACCACGCCCTTGCCCGCGGCCAGACCGCTGGCCTTCACCACAATGGGCATAGGCTGCGCTGCCAGCCAGTCGCGATCGAAATCGGCCCGCGTGAACTTGCGATAGCCCGCGGTGGGAATGCGATGGCGCTGCAGGAATTCCTTGGTGAAGGCCTTGGAGCCTTCGAGCTGGGCCGGCGCCTGGCGCGGACCGAAGCAGGGCAGGCCGCGGGCGGCGAATATATCGACGATGCCGGCCACCAGCGGCACCTCGGGCCCGACGATGGTGAGCGCCACGTCCTCGCGCGCCGCCAGGTCGGCCAGTGCGTCGAGCTGACCTGTGTCGATGGCCACATTGCGCACCTTGAGCTCGCGCGCGGTGCCGGCATTGCCTGGCGCCACCAGCACCTCGCTGACCCGCGGCGACTGCGCGCATTTCCAGGCCAGCGCATGTTCGCGGCCGCCGCCGCCAATCACCAGTACCTTGTAGGGCGTGCCCACGGAGTCGCTGGTCGCGCTCAGTGGCGGAAGTGGCGCATGCCGGTGAACAGCATCGCAATGCCCGCCGCGTCGGCGGCGGCGATCACTTCGGCATCGCGCAACGATCCGCCGGGCTGGATCACCGCAGTGACGCCCTGGCTGGATGCGATATCCACGCCGTCGCGGAACGGGAAGAAGGCATCCGATGCCATGACAGCCCCGCGCACCGTGAGGCCCGCATCCTCGGCCTTGATCGCGCCGATGCGGCTGGAATACACGCGGCTCATCTGGCCCGCGCCCACGCCCACTGTGGCTTCGCCACGGGCGAATACGATGGCATTGGACTTCACGAACTTGCACACCCGCCAGGCGAAGGTGAGGTCGCGCAGCTCCTGTTCGCCGGGCGCGCGCCGCGTAACGCATTTCAGTGCGGTCGGCTCGATGCGGCCGGTGTCCCGGTCCTGCACCAGCATGCCGCCGCCGACGCTGCGCAGTTCGCGCTCGGCCTGCGGCTGCAGCTGCAGCGCGCCGGTGATCAGCACGCGCACTTTGGGCTTGCTGGCCAGCGCCTCGGCCGTGCCCGCCAGCAGCTGCGGGGTGACGATCACCTCGACGAACTGCTGGTCCAGGATCAGCTGCGCGGTGGTGGCATCCAGCGGCCGGTTGAAGGCGATGATGCCGCCGAACGCGGAAGTTGGGTCAGTGCGGTGCGCCAGCGCATAGGCTTCGCGCACGCTGCCGGCCACGGCCACGCCGCAGGGATTGGCGTGCTTGACGATGACACAGGCGTCGCGCTCGAACTGGCGCACGCATTCCAGCGCGCAGTCGGCGTCGGCGATGTTGTTGAACGACAGCTCCTTGCCCTGCGCGAAGGTCGCGCCAGCGATGCTGTCGGCCGCGGCGCGCGGATTGCGGTAGAAGGCAGCGCGCTGGTGGGGGTTTTCGCCATAGCGCAGCGTGGCGATGCGCGTGAGCCCCAGCCCGAGCTGCGCAGGGAAGGCGTCGGCTTCGACTGCATGCTGCCGGCCCAGCCAGTCGGCCACCAGCGCATCGTAACTTGCGGTGTGCGCGAAGGCCTTGGCGGCCAGCCGCGCGCGGAACGTCAGCCGCGTGCCACCGTCGCCGGCCGCAAGCTCCTCCAGCAGCTCCGTATAGTCGGCAGGGTCCACCACCACCGTCACGTCGGCGTGGTTCTTGGCTGCGCCACGCAGCATGGCGGGGCCTCCGACGTCGATGTTCTCCACGGCCTCGTGATAGGTGACGCCGGACTTCGCAATCGTGGCCGCGAAGGGATAGAGATTGACCACCAGCAGGTCGATGGGCGCAATGCCTTCCAGATCCATCACGGCGTCGTCGGTGCCGCGCCGGCCCAGCAGGCCACCGTGGATCTTCGGATGCAGCGTCTTGACGCGTCCGTCCATGATCTCGGGGAAGCCAGTGAACTGCGCCACTTCGGTTACTGCCAGCCCTTCGGCGGCCAGCTGTCTCGCGGTGCCGCCGGTGGACAGCAGTTCCACGCCCCGGGCGGCCAGCGCCCGGGCCAGATCAGTCAGCCCGGATTTATCCGAAACCGATAACAGTGCGCGGCGTACCGGCAGATCCAATGCTTCGATCCTTCAGGCCGACAGGCCGAACTGGCGCAATTTCTTGCGCAACGTGCCGCGGGTGATGCCCAGGATCACCGCCGCCTGGCTCTGGTTGCCGCTGGCATAGTCGAGCACGGTGCGAAACAGTGGCTCTTCGACCTCACGCAGCACCAGGTCATACAGGTGCGCGGGGCGGTGGCCGTTGAGCTTGGCGAAATAGTCGGACAGGGCTCGCTCGGCGTGGTCGCGCAGCGGCAGGTCGGTGGTGGAAGCGGGGGTCCTACGCGCAGGCAGTGGCCTGGCAATCCTCTTCGTCGTCCGACTCGTCACAGCTGCCATTCCCGATCTCCCATCCATCATTCTTGTTGTTGTCGACCGTATCGCAAGCTTCGGCCCACAAACCAAAACGCACTGCCACCACCGCATGCTGGACCGACGATGATTCTGCGGCCATCAGCTCGGGCCGGAAGAGTTCGGTGTCGGTGTGCTGCTGGCAGTACCAGCCGAGGTGTTTGCGTGCTATCCGTACACCGGCCGCTTCTCCATGGAATGCGTACAGTGCCGTGATGTGTTCAAGGATGATATCTCTGACCTCACTGCGCAAGAGCTGTGGCAGCAATGCGCCGTTTTCCAGAAAAGAATTGACATCGCGGAAGATCCATGGCGAGCCATGTGCGCCGCGACCGATCATCACGCCGGCCGCATGCGTGAAATCAAGCACACGCTGCGCTTTTTCCGCGCTGTCAATATCTCCGTTGGCAATTACCGGAATTTGTGCGCGAGCCGCGATTTCGCGGATCGTGTGGTACTCGGCCTCGCCCTGGTAGAAGTCCGCGCGCGTGCGGCCATGCACCGCGATGGCGCGCACGCCCGCTTCTGCTGCGATGCGTGATATCTCGACGCCGTTCACCTGACCACGATCAATGCCGGTACGGATCTTTACCGTCACCGGCACGTTGACCGCAGCAACCACGGCTTCGAGGATGCGGCCCACCAGCAGCGGGTCGCCCAGCAGCGCCGAGCCGCACAGCTTGCCGTACACCTTCTTGGCCGGGCAGCCCATGTTGATGTCGATGATCTGCGCGCCCAGGTCGACATTGGCGCGCGCCGCCAGCGCCAGCTGCTGCGGATCATTGCCCGCCAGCTGCACCACGCGCGGCTCGGGCTCGCCTTCGTGGTTCATGCGCTGGCGCGTCTTGGTGGTGTGCCACAGGCGCTGGTCGGCCGTGATCATCTCCGAAGCGGCGAGTCCCGCGCCGAAGCGGCGACACAGGATGCGGAACGGGCGGTCGGTGACGCCGGCCATCGGTGCCAGCACGGCGCGCGCCGGAATCTGCCAGGGACCGATCTGAAAGCTCATCGCAGCGTCCCGTCGGTGCAACGAACACCGCCGCCGGCATCGGGCAGGCAGGGAAAGAGCATGAACCCGGTCACGCGCGCCGGCGCGGGCATGGCCAGCCGGGCATCGAGCCGCTGGCCGGGAGCGATGCGCGCTGGCGCCTCACCCAGCAGCCAGTCCTGCGGCGCCAGCGTGTTGGTGGCCACCACATTGCCCCACTGGTCGCTCAGCACCGCGCGGATCAGTGGCGGCGGCTGGCCCCAGGGGGCGTCCTTGTGCACCGCTACGGCGGCGCGCAGCACCAGGGTGCGGCCGTCACCCGTGAGTTCAGGCTCACCCAGCACGGGCACCTCGTAGCGGCCCAGGTCCCAGGGCGGGTCCACGGTCCGACCGAACAGGCCGTACAGCCACTGGATGGAAGTCTCGAGCGCCGGCACCGTGACCAGTTCGTGGCGATTGTGGTGCAGGTACTGCCCTGCCAGCCCCAGTGCCAGCAGCGGCGCGGCGACGTACCACAGGGTGCCGGCCCGCGGCCGGTTGCCCACGGCGGCGTCGGCGTCGAAGTCCTCTGCCTGGCGCACCACAATACCCGGCGGCTCGGACGCAGGCCCGGCGTCGGCGTCGGACAGCAGGATGTCGATGGACCGGGCGTCCGACCCCTCCACCATGATGCTGCGGAACTCCCCGGTGAGATGGGTGTGAATCACCTCCACTTCATCGTCCTGCGAGCCGAACGGGATGATCACTTCACGGTCTGGCACCGGCAGCACGTCGTCTTCGCTCAGCGCTGGTACGGACATGGTGCCCCTGGCCACCGACTGCGGTTCGGTGGGAGCAGGCACATCCTCGGCCAGGGTCAGCAGTGCATTGAAAACCTTGTCGCAGCGACCGCAGCGGACATAGCCCTGACCCACGCGCAGGTCGGCCGCAGTCACCGCCAGGTTCTGGCGGCAGTTGGAACAGGTGGTGACCATGTGGCTCATGCGCCGACCTTGCGGCCCGACAACGCGCTCCAGCCATCACGCTCGGCGAATACGGTCAGGTCGAGCAAGGGCGCGAACCCCGCACGCACCTCATGCACCTGCTGCTTCAGGATGCCGGCCAGGACCAATTGTCCGCCGCGCGCGATCCTGGCGCACAGGCGCGGCGCCAGTTCGACCAGTGTGCCAGCGAGAATATTGGCCACCACCACATCCACCTCTGCGGGCAGCGTAGCAGCGTCCTCATGCACCTGCACCCGTGCCGCCACCGCGTTGGCTGCCGTATTGTCGCGCGTGGCGATCAGGGCCTGCGGATCGATGTCGAAGGCGTGCACCGTGCTGGCGCCCAGCTGCGCCGCAGCCACCGCCAGCACGCCCGAGCCACAGCCATAGTCGATCACGCGGCTGCCGGCAGCCAGGTGCGAATCGAGCCAGGTGAGGCAAAGCGCGGTGGAAGGATGTGTGCCGGTGCCGAAGGCAAGGCCGGGATCCAGCCGCACCAGCACCGCGTCAGGGTCGGGCGGCGGTGCGGCGTGATGCGGCAGCACCCACAGCCGCCGGCCGAAGCGCATGGGATGAAAGTCCCTCAGCCACTCGCGCTCCCACACCCGGTCGGCCACGTGGCGGGCACGGATATCTGCCGCGGGAAGGCCCAGTGCGCTGGCCAGGGCGATGATGGCCGCCGTGCCTGCGGCCTCGGCAGGAAACAGCGCCTGCAGCACGGTACGCGGCCACAGCCGCACCTCGCCCGGCGCCGGTTCGAGGATGGCGTCGTCCACCGCGTCGGTAAGTGTCACTGACACCGCGCCGGCCGCGAACGCCGCGTCCTCCGCTGCCGCAGGGTCCACCCCCGCCAGCTCCACGCTCAATGCCAGGTAGCCGGACATGCTTCCCGGTGCGGGCTACTTGAGCCCCAGGCGCCGCTCCAGGTAGTGGATGTCGAGGCCGCCCTCGCGGAAGGCGGCGTGGCTGAGAATCTCCTGATGCAGCGCCGTGTTGGTCTTGATGCCCTCGACCACCAGCTCCGCCAGCGCGTTCTTCATGCGCGCGATCGCGGTGGCACGTGTGTCGCCGTGCGCGATCAGCTTGCCGATCATCGAATCGTAGTTGGGCGGCACCGCATAGCCGGAGTACACATGGCTGTCGACGCGGATGCCCGGTCCACCCGGTGAATGCCAGCGCGTGACCAGGCCCGGCGAGGGCATGAAGGTCTTCGCATCCTCGGCGTTGATGCGGCACTCAATGGCATGCCCGGTGAAGCGGATGTCGCCCTGCGTGAACGGCAGCTTCTCGCCCGAGGCCACCAGCAGCTGCGTCTTCACCAGGTCGATGCCGGTGATCATCTCGGTGACCGGGTGCTCCACCTGGATGCGGGTGTTCATCTCGATGAAGTAGAACTCCCCGTCCTGGTACAGGAACTCCAGCGTGCCGGCATTGCGATAGCCCACCTTGCTGCAGGCCTCCACAACGCGCTCGCCCATCTTCTCGCGCACCTTCGGATCAAGGCCCGGGGCCGGAGCCTCTTCCATCACCTTCTGGTGGCGGCGCTGCATGGAGCAGTCGCGCTCGCCCAGGTGCACTACATTGCCGTAGTTGTCCGCGATCACCTGGAACTCGATGTGGCGCGGCTTCTCGAGGAATTTCTCCATGTAGACCTGCGGATTGCCGAACGCCGCCTGCGCTTCCTGCTGGGTGATGTTGATGGCGTTGAGCAGCGCCGCCTCGGCATGCACCACGCGCATGCCCCGGCCGCCACCGCCGCCCGAGGCCTTGATGATCACGGGGTAGCCAATGTGCCGCGCCACGCGCAGGTTCTCGTCCGGATCCTGTCCCAGCGGACCGCCTGAACCTGGCACGCAGGGCACGCCGGCCTCCTTCATCACGCGGATCGCAGATACCTTGTCGCCCATCAGGCGGATGGTCTCGGCCTTGGGGCCGATGAAGGTGAAGCCGCTCTTTTCCACCCGCTCCGCGAAATCCGCGTTCTCCGACAGGAAGCCATAGCCCGGGTGAATGGCCACCGAGTCGGTGACCTCGGCCGCGCTGATGATGGCCGGCATGTTCAGGTAGCTCAGCGGCGAGGCCGGCGGGCCGATGCACACGGTTTCATCCGCCAGCAGCACGTGCTTGAGGGTGTTATCGACCGTCGAGTGCACGGCCACGGTCTTGATGTCCAGCTCGCGGCAGGCGCGCAATATGCGCAGCGCGATCTCGCCGCGATTGGCGATGACGACTTTGTCCAACATGTGTCTGGGCTCTTATTCGACGACGAACAGCGGCTGGCCGAATTCCACCGGGTCGCCGGCCTGGCACATGATGGCCGTGACCTTGCCCGCGCGGTCACTCTCGATCTGGTTCATCATCTTCATGGCCTCGATGATGCACAGCACCTGGCCTTCCTTGACCGAGTCGCCGATGGCGACGAAGGGCTTGGCCGTGGGCGAAGCGGCAGAGTAGTAGGTGCCGACCATGGGCGCGGTGACCAGATGTTCGTCGTCCTTGCGGCGCGCGAGCGGTGCTAGTGCCGCGACGGCGGCGGCGGCCGGCGCGGGTGCCGCCGCTGGCGCGGCCGCCGGCATCTGCATGGGTGCGCTGATGAACTGGGGCATCACTGCGCCCTTGGGCGTGCGGCTGATGCGCACGGCCTCCTCGCCTTCCTTGATCTCGATCTCCGAGATGCCGGATTCCTCCAGCAGCTCGATCAGTTTCTTTACCTTGCGAATATCCATTGATGCTCCAGCAGAATCAGGGTGTCAGCGGGTGGCCAGGCGCGCAGCGGCGGCGCGCAATGCCAGCTCATAGCCCAGCGGGCCCAGGCCCACGACCTGGCCCACGGCGATGTCCGAGAAATACGAGTGGTGGCGGAAGGCCTCGCGGGCGTGCACGTTTGACAGGTGCACTTCGATGAAGGGCAGGGCCACACCCAGGATGGCATCGCGCAGCGCGATGCTGGTGTGGGTGAAGGCGCCGGGGTTGAGGATCATGAAGGCCACGCCCCGGGCGGGCGCCGCCTGCACCAGCTCGACCAGCTCGTGTTCCGCATTGCTCTGCCGGGCGTCCAGCTCATGGCCCAGTTCGCGCGCCAGCACGGTGCAGCGCTGGATGATGGCATCCAGCGTGTCGGCACCGTAGAGTCCCGGTTCACGCGTACCCAGCAGGTTCAGGTTGGGGCCGTTCAGCAGCAGCAGCCGCGGCATTTTCGTTGGTCGGCTCGTTTGACGGAAGGCCGGCATTTAACCCCAAATGGGGAGACTTTGCCGCTATTTTCGTCAAAAATGCCGCGAATTAGCCTGCCGTGGCTCTACCTGCCGTTGCAGCGGCCGGTTTGGCCGCCGCATCTGCCTCGCCCGCGGCTGCGCGCCGGGTTGCCAGTTCCTTCAGACCGGCATCGATCTGGGTTCTGGCCTGGTCCAGCGAAAGACTGCCCGCGTCGAAGGCGGCCAGCCGGGCCAGGATCAGTTCGGCATCGTCCCGGTGCAGCTCGCCGACCTTCACGGTGAGGATGCGTTGCCGGCTGTCGGCGAACACGGTGAAGGGGAAGGCCGGCGTCATGCCCATGGCGGTCACCGCCGCCAGGCCATCCTCCTCGCCGATCAGCAGCGGGTAGTCGATCGGCGTCTCGCTGGCGTAGTGCAGCACATCCTCGCGGAAATCCACCGCAATGCCGATCACCTCGACGCCGTGCGCGGCGCCCGGCGCGCGCAGCTCGTTCAGCAGCGGAATTTCGCGGCGGCAGGGCGCACACCAGGTGGCCCAGTAGTTCACCAGCAGCGGCTGGCCGGACCACTCGCCCAGCGTGCGCATGCGGCCGTCGCGGTCGGCCAGCTGGAACTGGGGCAGGGTAGCGGGGATGGTGGGGGCGGGCGCCGGGGCAAGTGGTGTGGCGCCATCGGCGGGCGGCGCGGGGGAGTCGGCGGTCGCGACGGCGGCGCTGCCGGCCGGGTCCGCCGAGCTACCCATCCAGCGCTGCGCGACAAATCCCAACGCTGCCGCTGCGGCCACAGCTGGCACGACAATCCACACGGTTCTCATCGGGCTACTGTAGCGCCGCTGTGACGCGGAGCGCGAATTCTTCGGCCTTCATGTAGCCAACCACGCGGTATTGGCTGCGCTCGACGCCGTCCAGGCCGAAGAACGCGATGGTGGGCGGGGCGAATACGCCCAGGTGCTGCAGCAGCGCCTGGTCGGTGGCGTCGTTGTCCGTGACATCCGCCTGCAGCCACAGCGTGTTGGCCAGCGCCGCCCGCACTGCGGGCTGCGGGAAGGTGTAGTGCTCCATCTCCTTGCACGACACGCACCAGTCGGCATAGAAATCGAGCATCACGGTCTGGCCGGCGGCGTTGGCCGCGGCGATGCGCGCGTTCAGCTCCTCCACCGACTTGATGCGCTCGAAGGGCAGTTCCACCTGCGCCATTACCGGCTGCAGCGGTTGCAGCGGGTTGGTGGCGCCACGCACGGCGCCGATGCCGATCAGCAGCGCGTACCCCGCCACCACCACCGCCACGCTGCGGGCCAGTACCCGACCGCGCGCCGTGCGAAACGTGGCGCGCAGGAACACCAAGGCCAGCGCCAACAGCGGGATGATCCACAGCCACATCGTCACCTGCGCGGGCAGGATGCGCGACAGCATCCATACCGCAACCAGCAGCATCAGCGCGCCCATGGCCTGCTTGACCGTTACCATCCAGGCACCGGCGCGCGGCAGCAGCTGGCCGGCGGAGGCGCCGATGGCCAGCAGCGGCATGCCCATGCCGATGGCCATTGCGAACAGCGCCACGCCGCCGCGCGTGACCTCGCCCGACTGGCCGATAACCGACAGCGCAGCCACCAGCGCTGGTCCCACGCAGGTGGTGACGATCAGCGCCGACAGCGCGCCCATCACCACCACGCCGGTGTAATTGCCGCCCCGTTGCTGGTTGCTCATCGCGGCCAGGCGCGTCTGCACAAAAGCGGGCATCTGCACTGTGAAGAAGCCGAACATTGATAGCGCCATTGCAACAAACAGCGCGGAGAACAGCAGGATGATCCAGGGTTGCTGGAACAATGTCTGGGCCTGCTGGCCGGCTGCGGCAAAGGCTACGCCAGCGGCCGTATAGGTGGCAGCCATGCCCAGCACATAGGCCAGCGACAGGCCGAAGGCGCGCGCGCGGGTCACATTCGCGCCCTCGCCGGCGATGATGCCCGCCACGATGGGCACCATGGGCAGCACGCAGGGCGTGAACGCCAGCAGCAGGCCGGCGAGGAAGAACGCACCGGCCATCAGGAAGATATTGCCGTCGCGGATCATGCCGGCCAGGCGGTCCTGTTCGGAGACGAAGCCGCCGCCACCTCCAACGGAGGAGCCGCCGCCCGACAGCGTGGCCACCGCGCTGGCTTCGGGTAGTTGCACCTGGAAGGTTTTTGTAGTGGGCAGGTAGCACAACCCGCCCTCCCAGCATCCCTGCCAACTCACCTCGAGCGGCAGAATAAAGGCCTCCTTCGACCCGCGCGACACGGGCAGCTTCGCCGTGACGTCGTGCTGGTAGATCTCCTCGTCGCGCTCCTGCCACTCGTCGTACTGGAGCTTGCCATCGGGCAGGTCCGGCGTGCCCAGCGCGACGGGCTGTCCTTCGGCTACCGAAAATTTCATCTTTGAGCGGTAGAGGTAGTAGTCGGGCGTGACCTGGAAGATCACCTCGATGCGATCCGGCGCCGTCGCAATGACGCCCACGCGGAAAGCCTGCTCAGGCAGCAGGGCTTCCTGTGCCGAGGCAGCTAATCCGCAGCCGCAGAGTCCAGCCAGCAGTAGGAAGGCGAGTTTGCGCATGTCCATCATTGTAAGACTCCTTCCGGGCACACCAGTTGCACGTTTCCGGAACTGAGACAGGTTTGTTGCAGTCGCACCTTTTGTGGCGTAGCAATAAGCTAGGTCAGGCAAGCGGCGAGGTACTGCATGCAGGCAACTGACGACGACACCGGCAAGGTCACTCCAGTCAACAACCTGACGGAGTTCTTCCGCGACGCACTGGGGCGTGCGCTGGCTTCCCAGCACGTCTCCCTGGACCAACACACCACCCACTATGTGGTGAACCTGCTCACCCTCTACGCCCGCACCGAGATCTCCCATGGCGATACCCGCCCCGGGCAGCGCTGGGTGAGCCTGGCGGATCTGCTGGCGCAGGCCAGCGCCACCTCTTCCCCCATCGAACGCGCCGCGCTGCTGCAGCGGCTCGGCGATGTCTCGCTGTTCGTGGCGGGCTTCTTTGCCCATGGTTTCGAGCGGCGCCTGGTGGACGTGGACTACCACATCGCCATGGGCGGCCGCGCCTACGGCACGCTGGCGCTGAC
>DATKBK010000073.1:0-7941 GCA_035514045.1 Steroidobacteraceae bacterium
CGGGCTCACCCCGCAAGAAGCATCCGCGCTGGGAGCGATGGTGGCCGCCCGTGCCCGGACCACCTCGTTCGCCGGGCGCGATCTCGCCGGCATCGACCTGCGCGGCGCCGACCTGCGCGGCATCGACTTCACCGGCACCTACCTCGAGCTTGCACGGCTGGACGGCGCCGATTTGCGCGGCGCCAAGTGCGCAGGCGTCGTGCTCACCGGCGCCGTGCTCAGCGGCTCGCGCTTCGATGGGGCCGACCTGACCGGCGCCAACCTGAACCAGTCAGTCGCCCAGCGCGCCAGCTTCGATGGCGCGGCGCTGGCCGAAGCCAAGCTCTCCGGTGCCGATTTCAGCTTCGCCTCCCTGCGCCGCGCGGACCTGCGCGACGTTTCCGCGTTCAGCTCCATCCTTCACCAGGCCGACTGCACCGGCAGCCGGTGGGAGCGAACCATGCTCAGCGAGCCCGACTTCACGCAGGCCCGGCTCGGTGAAGCCAGGCTGCAGGGTGTGGGGTGGATCAAGCCGCGGCTCGGCGGGTGCGAAGCCCAGGCCTCCGACTGGACAGACGCGCGGCTCGCCGAGCCCGCAGCGCCGCACCTGCGGCTGGACGCAGCGTGTCTCGACGGTGCGCTGTTCGCCGGCGGCGACATGGATCGGCTGTGCGCGGCAGGCGCGCATGCCCGAGGCGCCACCTGGATGGAGACCGGGCTCAACGCGGCCAACTTCAATGGCGCCTTGCTCGACGACGCGCGGTTTGCCGGCGCCGCGTTGCAAGGGGCTGAATTCGTGCGTGCCACGGCCGCCCAAGCCGACTTTGCCGGCAGCGACCTCGAAGGCGCCGATTTCTCGCAGGCGCAGCTCATGCATGCCCAGCTGCGTGCCGCCCGGCTCCCCGGTGCATCGGCCAGCCAGGCACAGCTGCGCGCCAGCGATCTCGACGGCGCCATGCTCGACCGCTGTGACCTCAGCGATGCCGACACCCGCCACACCCTGATTGCGCTTCCGCACGATGGCACGCTTCGATAACCTCATCGCCTGGGAGCGCGAGAACGCCGGCCATGCCATCGCCGGTGCCAATCTGCGCGGCGAATCGATGGCCGGGCGCGACGTGTCCGGCATCAGCTTCGTCGACTGCGACTTTCGCGACACCACGTGGTCGCAGGCCCGGCTGTGCGGTGTGAAGTTCGTCGACTGCCGGCTCCAGGCGGCTGACTTTCGCGGTGCGGCGCTGGAGAACCTGATCTTTCTTCAGAGCGATGCCGCAAGAGCGCGGTTCGACGGCTGCACATGGCGCAACGGCACGATCGCCGGCGGCAGCTTTGCCGGGGCCACCTTCATCGATGCGCACGTGACCAAGCTGTCCGCGGCCGGCTGCTCCCTGGCCGATGCCGACTGGAGCCGCGCCACTTTGCTCGAATCTGCCTGGGCCGATGTCACCGTGAGCGGGTTCGTGGGCGAGGCCCTGCGAGTGCGGTCGACCGCATGGCCCCAAATCGCACTCGGGGAGATGCGCCTGCACGGCGCCGAGCTCGATCGGGTGAACCTCGTGGCTGCGCGAGCCGACGGCATGGACCTGCGGCGATTGCGCCTGCGGCAGTGCCTGTTCAGCGACGCGCAGCTGCGCGGGGCGCAGATGCAGCAGATGCAGCTCGACGGAAACCAGTTCATCAAGGCGCAGCTCGATGGTGCGCGGCTCGACGGCGCCCACGCCATTGGCGTGAGCTTCGCCGGGGCTAACGCGCCCGATGCCGTTTTCACCGATGCGGCATTGCACGGCGCCAACTTCGCCGGCGCCATGCTCGCGCACGCCAGCTTCGCGCGCGGCGGCCTGGACCGGGCGCTGTTCCACCGAGCCAGCCTGCTGCAGGCAAGTTTCAAGGGCGCGACCTTGCGCTGGGCGCACCTGACCCATGCCGACCTCGGCGGCGCCGATTTCAGCGGCGCCGATCTGGCCGATGCCGACCTGCACGGCGCCCGCACCGTCGATGCCGTCCGCCCCTCCTCCTGGTCGAAGGCCAGGCATGGCGATGCCGAGTTGCTCAGCTGCGAGCGGTACGACCCCAGCGAGCTGCGCGCGCGCGGCCCCTCAACTACCTTTGAGAAGGAGCACCATGTACCTTGAAGCCTCAGTGCCCGCGGCAGGTACCGCACGCCAAACCGCCGTGGCCCCCACGGCAACCGCTGCGCCGTCCCTGGAGTTCGCCCATGTGCTCAGCGGCGGGCGCGTTGCAGTGCGAGGGCGCCGTGTCGCCGCGCAGCGCGCGGCCAGCTTGCTGATCGAGCCTGAGGTGGGTGACAGCGTGCTCGTTGCCACCGCGGGAGATGGATCGTGCTGGATACTGTCTGTGTTGGAGCGCCAGGGCGGCCAAGCCTGCCTGAGCGTGCAAGGCGCCGAGGCGGTGCGCTTGCGCGCCCCTGCGCTTCACCTGGACGTGGCGGGCGAACTGCGCGCCGACGCCGATCAATTGACCCTTCGCAGCCGGCGCGTCAACTTGTTCGCCGCCGAGGTTCAGACGGTCGTCTCCAAGCTCGTCACCCGCTGTTCGGCCTGGCTCCTGAGCTGCCAGCACGCCACCGTGAGCTCGCGCAACTGGCTGCACCGCACGAGGCACCGTGTGACCGTTGTGAACGAGACTGACCAGCTCGACGCCGCTCGCGTCGTGATGCGCGCCGAGACCAACGTGACCGTCGAGGCGGAGCAGCTGCAGCTCCTTGCCGCGCAGAACGTCCAGGTCAACGGCGAACGAATTCTGATGGGTTGAAGGAACAGGGCATGAACGAAATGCAGATCAAGTGGCGTTCACCCGAAGGGGACGACGTCGAGAAGCAGGTGCACGAGCTCGTGCTGTACACCGAGCTCAATCGCCTGCCTTTGCTGCTCGTGTGCGTGCACACCGCAGACGATCCGAGCGATGCCGAGAGCTTCGAGCTCGAAGGGGCCGGCGTGAGCGCCTCCCCCCCGACGACCTGGTACCCGATGACGATCGAGTGGCTGTCGGGGGCGCGACGGGCGCTGATGGTGCTGAGTCCGCTGTCGACGGCGCGTGTCATGCCCCCTGTGGTCCAGAACGACCTCAACATCGTGACTGCCGGGACCGAGCTCTCCGCCTTCGTGCCCGGCGACAAGGGAAAAATCGCGAACCGGCTGCAGGCGGGAGGCGCTTTCGACGTGATCGTGCCCTGGGCCTTGTCGATCAACGAGGGGGCCGAAGCGTGGCTGCGGCGGCTCGCGGTCGCCACCGGCGGAGTGTGGTCCCTGGCGCCCAATGACGAAGGCGGCTGGGAGTTCTTCGACCTGAACGAGAACACCGCGCCCGCGCAACACCTCGAGGTGTCCGCGGACTGGCACGCCGAGGGCACACAACGCGTGTTCCACAGCGCATGGTTCGACCTGTCCGCCGAGCGGCCCGCGCCGGTGCAGGCGGCCGAGACCACGATGGCGCACCGCCTCGAAAACCATGCACTCGATCTCGCCCACCCGTTTGCATGGTCTGGGCAGTGGGACGAGCGTGGGCCCGATGAAGCACGCCACCGGGTGGTCGCTGCGATGCATGTCTTTCATGTCAGCGAGGACCAGGCGCTGTCCGCGGTGTGGAACTGCCAGGCCTGGAGCCTCCCCGAGCCCATTGCATGTGATGCCGAGCAACTGGCGCGGGCCCTGCATGAGCTTGCGCCGTTGCGGCGCTGGGCGAGCATGTGGCAGCAGCGGCTCCATCTCGGGCCTTTGCTGCACACGGTGCCGCTCGTGCCGCCTCCGGCCACTTGGCCGCCGGCGCTGCCCGCCAGTGTCGTCGAGACCGTGCAGCCCGCGCTCGAGATCGCGCCGGACTACCGCAAGGTCTATGAGCGCGTGATCACCATCGCCTTCCCCTGGGCGGCCGATCGGCCCTTGCGTGTGCCCTTGGTGCTGCCGATGAACGGCAAGGAAGGCACGCTGTTCTTTGCTCCGGCCAAGGACGACCAGTTGTTCGTGCACTTCGCCGGCGGCAACCCCTCACGCCCCTTGGCCACCTGGTTCGGCCGCACGGCCGGCCTCACGGACGAAGAACGGCAGCGCGAGGCGAAGGCCGATTCGGTGTTCGTCAACGGAACCACGCTCGACGTGATTGCCGAAAGCCGCGGCATACCAGATTCCGCTCTGCAGGGCCTCGTGCGAGGCATGCAGGCCACCGGGCCGCTGATATTGCGTGGCAGCGCGGTGATCATCGAAGCGGACGCACTGATCCTCAGTTATCAGTCGAAGACCGAGCTCACGCCGCCCAGTGCCCAGGCCATCCGGCAATTGCCGATGCAACCGCCCCCCGATGGGCTTAAAGAGAGGAAGTCGACATGAAATTCATTGATGGGGTCGGGGTGCCTTGGGGAAAGGCCCAATCTTCCAACGCCGTTCATTCGAGATCAGATTCGGTTTCGCGCTACGAGCACTACCGAAAGAGTGCCGCCTACATGGGGTATTCCGTGAGCGACAGCGTTGCCACGAACAATTTCTTTTCAAGAACAGCGGTGGTCGACCGGATCGACACCACGCTGATCGACGACAGCGCCGACGCCGAGAACAGGACTGATTCCGTCAGCGTGCGTTATCTCCATGAAGAAACCAGCAAGCCTCCCTACTATTTGAGCGAACAGAATATCGACAGATCGGGATCCCGATCGCACACCGTGGGTCTGGTGAGGGGGGCAAACAGCAATTGGCTCGTGGAAATGACCGCCAGCGCGAATCTGCTGGCCATGGGCGTCTCGGCCAGCGCGCTCACATTGCAGGCAAGGCTCGCGCTGGCGACCATTTCGGCCGAATACGTTCCGCTCAAGGTGATGGTGAAGTACACCTCCAACCTGGACCTGACCATTGGCCACAACTTTGGCCAACCGACGACCCCGGACGGCCTGAAGGGCGGCGTAGGCATGGTGAATCGCGAGACACCTCTCACCAAGCTTACTGGCGCTCACACGATCGAGATCACGACCGGCTATCGGGTCACTACGAGCGTCGTACCCAAAGGGGGGCCGGTGTGGTTCATCGGGGATACGAGCCGATGGCGAGTCGGAAACTTCACGAACATGGTCTATGGCACTCGGCGCACATTCACGAACCAAAGCTCACTTAATGCCGTTGGCGGAAAGGCTGAATTCGTCTATATGGGTGCCAATCGGACAATAGGCACGGACTTCCTGAAGGTGGCCGACAGACTGAAAACTGCGTCCAAAGAGTATGAGCTGCAATGCATGAAGAAGACGGAGGATTGCAACGTATCTGATGAGCTGATCATGAAGTGCAAAAGGCGGATGGCAAGCTACATGGAAGACACGAAGAATGCGATCGAGAAGACTCAGATGGGGAGTTATGACATTGAAACGGCGACCTTCGAGGCCAAGACCAAGATCGAGAAATCTAACAACTATTTGGTCAATGCCAAGATGGCTCTCCACTCAAACCAGTACGCAATCTTTTCATAACCATGCTCGTTTCCACTTCCAGCCCCGCGGGCATCTCACTGAGCCCCGCACAAACCTACAAGGTGCCGTTCCCGCCGGCCGTGGTTCCCGGTGTCAACACGGCACTCAGTTCGATGGCCATCCCGGCGCAGACCAAGGTGATGATCGGCACCGGCCTCGCGCTCACACAGTCGTGCCAGATCCCGGCCAGCGTGTGCGCGCCGCCGCTGCTCGGCGTGATTTCGGGCGGTGCGATGGGCATGTGCAAGACCACCAGTGCCAGCACCGCGCTGATGCTCGGCGGCAAGCCGGCCTTGCGCGCCACCGACCCCACGCTGAACAACAGCGCCAACGGGCCCGGCATGCGCATGCCCGACAGCAACACCAAGATGATGGCGATGAAATGAAGGGGCCTGCACCATGAAGCCCCAACCCTTCGAGGCATTGCTCGCGCGCGTGGTCCGCCGCCGCATGCGCTCCGAGGCGCCCGAGCAGCTGCAGCAAGTGCTCCAGACCTGGCTGCAGCGCAGCCCGCAGTCTGCCGCCGCGCATGCCCTGGCGGGGTTGATCGAAGGCCTGGCGGGCGATGTGCCGAATGGCCGGCGCAAGCTCCAGCTCGCCGCCACCGCTCCCGGCGCCTGCACCCTGTGGGCCATGGCCCAATGGCACCTGCTCGGTGCCGAGGGCGCCGGCGATCTGGCCGCGGCCCGCACCTGCCTCGAGCAGGCGCTGGCCATCGACCCCACCGATGCCGACTGCTGGTGCGCGCTCGCCCAGCTCGAAGGGGCCGAATCGCGCTGGCTGCCCGCCGCCCAGGCAGCCTCACGCGCCTGCGAGCTCGATGCGCACACGGCACTGCCGTGGCTCATTCGCGCCGAGCTCGCATTGCAAAGCCAGGACCTCGCGCTGGCCCAGGCCGCCTGTGCCGAAGCCTTGGCACGTGATCCTGGTTCGGCCGCCGGCTACGAGCTGCAGGCCCGGGTACTGGCACAAGCCGGCCAGCTCGCACGGGCCTGCGAACAGCTGGAGCTGGCCATGATGCTTCAGCCGCCGGCGCCCCGCCTGTTGATCCAGCTTGCCCAGTGGGGCCTGCTCGGCGGCGACCCGTCACAACGACAGCCCGCACTGGCCCGTGCCCGCCAGGCGGCTGCGCTGGCGCCGAATGAATGGCGTGCCGTGCTGCTCGAGGGCCAGGCATTGCAGGCGCAGCGGCGCCATGCCGAGGCGGCGGCCCGCTTGGGCGCTGCCGTGCAGGCCCATCCGCAGGTGGTCGAGCTGCGCGCGGCCCTGGTGTGCAGCGCCCTGGTGCTGGGCAAGCCCGAGCTTGCCGAACAGACCATGGAGCAGGGCTTGGCCGCGGGTGCCGATGCAAGCGCCATCGCTTCGCTGCGCCTGGACACCGACCTGCGGCTGGCCCGATGGCCCGCCGCCTTCGCGGCCATGCAAGAGGGGCAACCCGAGCTTGCGCAGGGCGAGTCGGTCCACCGGTTCGAGGCGGCAGCCCTGCTCGACCTGCTCACCTTCACCCGCTGGTGCGCCCCACTGGCCGCCACCGGTGTGCGTGTCGAAGTGCTGGTGCCGCCGCAGGATGCCAGCTTCGTCGAGCGCGTGCCCGGCGTGTCCGCCGTGCGCAGCGACATGCCGCTGGCCCCCTGGCCCACGCTCGACACGCTGCCGGGGAGGCTGGGCCTGCTCTCGCCTGCACAGAGCCTGAGTGGGCCGTGGCTGCACAGCGCCCCTGCCGCCCAGCAGGCCTGGCGCCAGCACCTGCAGCACCTGCCGCGCCCGTGGCTGTTTGTCGATGTGGGTGAGGCCGCCGATGCCGATTTGATCGACTTGCTGGGCGCCGAGCTGGCCCGCCGCCAGGGCAGCCTGCTGCTCGGCCGGCCCATGCCGGCCTGGGAGGAGGGGGGCCATGCGGTGCGCATCCAGCATGTGCAGCCCGAGTCGCTCGACGATGCCGCCGCCTGCCTGACCGTGGCCGACGAGCGCTGGCTGCTCGATGGCGAACTGGCTGCGCTCACCTCCGGGCTGGGCCTGGAGGCACGCGTGTACGTGCGGCTTATGCACCACCCGTATTGGGCCGGCCAGGGGCCGCTCTGCGCCTGGTACCCCGGCGTGACCGCCGTGCGCGAGACGCTGGACGGCTGGCCGGCGCGATCCGCTGCGACGGGGCTCGCTGCGCCGACCGCATGACGTCACCGGCGCCGAGTCCTGGAGCCGCCTGGCGCAGCATGGTCCTGCGCGCCTTGCCGACAATTGGAACCTCCGACACCACTGGCTGGCAGCACGGAGAGGCCGCACCCGCCACGCTTCAGGCGTGCAGCGGGTCAGACCGGCAGTTGCTGCGGCTGCAGTGGCGCCACACCGAACGGCTCTCGCACCACGGGCGGGCGGTGGACGAGTTCGTGCTGTCCGGCCTGGGCCGCGAGGCCGGTGGAGCCGAGGTGCATCTACACGGCATGCTGCGCCGCGACGTGGCCACCGGGGTGGTGTGGCGGGTGGAGTTGCATGTC
>DATKBK010000074.1:0-3939 GCA_035514045.1 Steroidobacteraceae bacterium
CGCGGCCCAGCGTGCGCCCCAGCAGCAGCCGGTCGCCCGGACGGTCCAGGTCCGGCGAGCTGCCCGCGCGACATTCAAACAGGGCGAACCGGAATCCGGCGTGACGCAGCAAGGTGGTGCCGTCGAATGCCAGCGGCGCCGCCACCGGCAGCCCTGCGCCGGCCAGTTCGGTGACGAAGGCGTGTTCCTCGCGGATCTGCGCATCGCTCCACCGCCCCTCGCGATAGAACTTGCCCACCACCTGGCCCGGGACGCTGCCGGGCTGTGCGCCTGCCAGCGGCTCGTCCAGCCCGATGCGATAGACACGATTTTCGTAGCTGTTGAGGGCCAGCAGGCGCCCATCCGCCAACAGCTTCACGGATTCGGTGGCAGCCAGCACCACGTCAGGTGTGAGGCCGGCATAATGATGCGATTGCAAGTTGACCCTGGTTCGAGGAGTGAGTGGCGGTGGGCGAGACAATTCTGGTGACTGGCGGGGCCGGCTATATCGGCAGCCACACGGTACAGCAGCTGCTGGCGCGCGGCGAATCAGTAGTGGTGCTCGATAACCTGTCCACGGGCTTTCGCCAGTCGGTGCAGGGGGTGCAACTGGTCGCGGGCGATGTGGGCGACGCTGCATTGGTCGGGAACCTGCTGCAGCAACACGGCATCCGCACGGTGATCCATTTTGCCGCGCATACCATCGTGCCGGAGTCGGTGGCTGATCCGCTGAAGTACTACGGCAACAACACCTGCCAGACCCGCAACCTGCTGGCCGCCTGCGCCGCGCATGGCGTGCGCAATTTCGTGTTCTCCTCCACCGCTGCCGTATACGGCATCCCGGCCTCCGGCGTCACCGCCGAAGACTCGCCCCTGGCGCCAATCAATCCGTATGGCACCTCCAAACTGATGTCCGAGTGGATGCTGCGCGATCTGGCCGCCGCCTCGGAGCTGCGCTTCGTGGCACTGCGCTACTTCAACGTGGCCGGCTCCGATCCCCAGGGTCGCATCGGCCAGTCCACGCGCCAGGCGACATTGCTGGTCAAGGTGGCCTGCGAGGTGTGCGTGGGGCGGCGCGATTCGGTCAGCATCTTCGGCACCGACTATCCGACCCCCGATGGCACGGGCGTACGTGACTACATCCACGTGGTCGACCTCGCCGATGCCCATCTGCTGGCGGTGGACTACCTGCGCGGCGGCGGCACATCCGAAACGCTCAACTGCGGTTACGGCCATGGCTACAGCGTGCGCGAGGTGCTGGACAGCGTGCAGCGGATTGGCGGCACACCCCTGCGGGTGATTGAGGGGCCGCGCCGCGCCGGTGATCCGCCCAGTCTGGTGGCCGAGTCGCTGCGCATCCGCAAGGTGCTGGGCTGGACGCCGCAGCTCGATGACCTGGACGGCATCGTGGCCAGCTCGCTGAACTGGGAGCGCAAGCTGCTGCAGGCTCCCTGGTAAGCAGTCCGGGGGCCTCCCGGGCGCTGCCTGCGCCGTTTGGCCTAGAATCCGGGGCATGAAGCTGCTGCGGCCCCGTTCCCTGAGCTCGCTGGTGCTGCTGGCGCTGGCCATCATCGCGCTGCCGCTGATCGCGGCGCTGGTGACGACTGGCGTGCAGGTGCAGCAACTGAGCACCGCCAACGCGCGCATCGTCGCCGAGGGCGTGGCCGACACGCGCCTCACCCAGGAGCTGTTCGCCCAGACCGCCGAGCTCAAACGGCTGATGGGCGCCTATGAGGCGCTCCTTGATCCCCGGGTGCGCGAGGCCTACGCCTCGCAGGACACGCGGCTCAGCGAGCTCGAACAGGATCTGGCCGGCCAGCTGCGACAGGAGGAGGCGCGGGTTGCGCTGCGCGAGTTCTCGGCCCAGCGCACGCGTGTCAGCGCCCGGCTGCTCGATACGGCAGCCAATGCACCGGATTATGACCAGCTGCGAGCGGGCTTCGGACAGATGGAGCAGCTCGGACGCGTCATTTCCGATCGCATCAACGAACAGATAGACGCGGGCACCGCAGCGGTGCGCAGCAGCGCGCAGCGGGCCCAGCGGTTGGTGTTCTGGAGCTTCGTGCTGCTGATTCCGCTGTGCACCGGTGCGGTACTGCTGTTCTCGTTCAAGGTGGTGCGGCCGCTGCGCCAGATCGATCGGGCGATCAGCGAGCTGGGCAGTGGCGCGCTGCACCGGAACATCCAGGTCAGCGGGCCCATGGACATCGAGAAACTCGGCCGCCAGCTTGAGTGGCTGCGCCTGCGCCTGCTGGAGCTCGCCGAGGAACGCAGCCGTTTCCTGCGCCACATGTCGCATGAACTCAAGACGCCGCTGGCGAATATCCGCGAAGGCACCGAGCTGCTGATGGACGGGGCGGTGGGCGAGCTGCAGAGCGGTCAGCGCGAGGTCACCGGCATCCTGCGCGAGAACGGCCTCAGGCTGCAGCGCATGATCGAGAACCTGTTGTCTTTCTCCGCGTGGCAGACCAGCAGCGTGGGCCTGGAGGTCACCGAATTCCGCATGCGGCCACTGGTCAAGCAGATTATCGAGAACCAGCAGCTGGCGTTGCTGGCGCAACGCGTGCGGCTGGACGTAAGCGTGGATGACCTGGTCATTGCCGCCGACCGCGGCAAGATGCGGCTGATATTCGAGAATCTGGTCTCCAACGCGATCAAGTACACCCCGCGCAGCGGCACCATCCATGTGCGCGTGCGTGCGGACGGGCGTGAGCTGGTGCTGGAGGTTGCCGACAGCGGACCGGGAATCCCCCCAGATGAGCGCGAGCAGGTGTTCGAAGCCTTCTATACTGGCAAGGCGCCGTCCGGTCATATCAAGGGCACCGGTATCGGCTTGTCGGTGGTGATGGAATTCGTCAACGCACATGGCGGTCGGATCGAAATCGTGGATGAACAATGGCAGGGGGCGCATTTCCGCATCCGCATGCCATTGCGGGCTGTCGCCGATGCTGCCGCGGGCACCACAACAACAGGAGAATCCACGGCACATGCGGCCTGACCTCGCGGCAATCCTGCTGACAGCCCTGCTGGCCGGCTGCACCAGCCTGCCTGGCCCGCGCGAGCCTGCGCCGGACCCGGTCGCAGCCAGCGAGGCTATCCAGGCCGCGCAGCTCAAGAACCATCTGCTGGCTTTGCTGACGCTGGTCACCGGCACGCCCACCCAACAGGCCGAAGTGCTGGCGGCCGCGCGCCAGGGATTTGAGGACGCGCGCCAGGGGCCGGCAGCGCTGCATCTGGGGCTGGTGCTCGCGGCGCCGGTGCATCCGGCACGCGACCCTGCGTTCGGGCAACAGCTGCTGCGCGAGGCGCTGGCGCGGCCGGAACTGCTCAGCGCCAGCGAGCATGCCCTGGCGGTGGTGGAGCTGGAACGGGTGAGTGCGGAGCTGCGCCTGGACACGGAGAACCAGCGTCTGGTTGCCGACCTGCAGCAGGAACGCGAGCGAATGCGCACCACTACCGCTGGTGCGGGTCTGACCCGCCAGCTGCAGACCGCGCAGGAAGAAATCGCAAGGCTGCGGCGCGACCTGCAGGAGGCGCGCGCGAAGCTCGATGCCATCGCCGAATTCGAACGCCGCCAGGCCGACCGGCCGCCAGCCACCGAGGGACGCATTCAGTGACTCCGACCACCGCCCGCAAGGCTCGCATCCTGATCGTCGATGACGATCCGGGATTGCTACGGCTGCTGACCATCCGCCTGCGCGCCGAGAGCTACGACGTCGAGGCGGTTGAGAGCGCGGCGCAGGCTCTGGCCGCGGCCACCCGCTTCCGCCCCGACCTGGTGATCTCCGACCTGCGCATGGAACCGGTGGACGGCATCGGCCTGCTCAAGGAGCTGCAGAATCGCTGGCCGGGGCTGAAGGTCATCCTGCTCACCGCCCACGGCACCATTCCCGATGCCGTGCAGGCCACGCAGATGGGCGCGTTCGGATTCCTGACCAAGCCGGTCGACAAGCAGGAACT
>DATKBK010000075.1:0-7682 GCA_035514045.1 Steroidobacteraceae bacterium
GCTCGATTTCTCGCGCCAGCGGGCCGGCACCGGCGTCCTGCAGCTGCTGACGCGACTGGCTGAGGAAGTAGGGCTGCGCGAGCGCATCGCCGGCATGTACCGCGGCGACATCGCCAATCCCACCGAGAACCGGCAGGTGCTGCACACGGCGCTGCGGCGCACGGGAGCGCCCTACGCCGCCGAGGTGGCAGCCGAGCGCGAGCGCATGCTGGACTTCGCCGGGGGCGTGCGGGCGGGGCGCATCCGCGGCAGCGCCGGCGAGCCCTTCGAACTGGTGGTGAATATCGGCATCGGTGGTTCTGACCTCGGGCCCGCCATGGCGGTGGAGGCGCTGCGCCCATTCAGCACCGACGCACCGCGCGTCGCCTTTGTCTCCAACATCGACGGCAACCGCCTGGCCGACACACTGGCCACCGCCGATCCGCGCCGCACCCTGTTCATCGTCTGCTCCAAGACCTTCACCACCCTGGAGACACGCACCAACGCAGAAGGCGCAAAGCGCTGGTTGGCGGCCGCCCTCGGTGCTGCCGCCGTGCCCGCCCATTTCGCCGCCGTGTCGGTCAACGCTGCGGCGATGGATGCCTTCGGCATCCATCCCGACTACCGCTTCGCCATGTGGGACTGGACCGGCGGGCGCTACTCCATCTGGTCGTCGATCGGCGTGGCGCTGGCCGTCGCCATTGGCGCCGACGGGTTTCGCCAGTTCCTCGCCGGCGCGGCCGTCATGGACGAGCATTTCCTGGCCGCGCCATGGGATTCGAACCTGCCCGCGCTGCTGGGCTTGCTGGGCGTTTGGAACATCGAGTGCCTCGGTTTGCCCACCCTGGCCGTGCTGCCCTACGACGAGCGCCTGGCGCGCTTTCCCGCCTACCTGCAGCAGCTCGACATGGAGAGCAACGGCAAGCGTGTGCGCACCGACGGCACTCCCGTGTTCAGCCAGACCGCGCCGGTGATCTGGGGCGAGCCCGGCAACAACGCCCAGCACTCGTTCTTCCAGATGCTGCACCAGGGCACGCCGCGCGCTGCGCTGGATTTCCTGCTGCCGGCGCTGTCGTCATGCGGTGACCAGGCGGCCCATGATCTGGCCATCGCCAACTGCCTGGCCCAGGCCGAAGCCTTCGCCTTCGGGCAGCAGTCTGGCAACCCGCACCAGGTGCATGAGGGCAACCGACCGGGCAGCATCCTGCTGTTTCGCCGGGTTGATCCGTCAACACTTGGTGCCCTGATCGCGGTGTACGAGCACAAGGTCTTCACCCAGAGCGTGGTGTGGGGCATCAATGCTTTTGACCAGTGGGGGGTGGAGCTGGGCAAGAAGCTGGCCACGTCGATTGCACCGCTGGTGGCGGGGCAGGGCGGCGAGGCGACCGGTGCGCTGGGCGCGACGCTGGCCCGTCTCCGTGGCCTCAGGGCGCCTGCACCCAGGTGATTCCCTGGGTCACGGTCCGCCTTGCAAAATGGAGTTTAATATGCCATTTTGAGTCCCAAAATGGCAATTGTTCCTCGTTTCCTCAGGCACGGCAGGGAACATTTTTTCCTGCTGGGACCGCGCGGTACCGGCAAGACCTCGTGGTGCGGGCAGGAATTCCCGCAAGCCCTGCGCATCGATCTGCTGGACCCGGCCATGCTGCGGCAGCTGGCCGCACAGCCAGAGCGCCTGGAGCAGCTGGTTGCCGGTTCGGATGCCCGGCAGGTGGTGATTGACGAAGTCCAGAAGCTGCCCGAACTGCTCGAAGTAGTGCACCGGCTGATCGAGCAGAAGACCGGACAGCAATTCGTGCTGACCGGTTCGAGTGCGCGCAAGCTGCGGCGACAGGGCGTGAACCTGCTGGGCGGGCGCGCAGTACGCAAACACCTGCATCCCTACATGGCGGCCGAACTGGGCAAGGGTTTCCAGCTCGAGCCGGCATTGCGGGTGGGACTGCTGCCGATCGTGCTGGCGGCGACCGATCCGCAAGCCGTGCTGCAGGCCTACAACGGCCTGTACCTGCGCGAGGAAGTGCAGATGGAAGGGCTGGTTCGCAACGTCGGATCGTTCGCACGCTTTCTGGAAGCCATGAGTTTCGCGCACGGGGCCGTGCTCAATCTGGCGGGCGTTGCGCGCGAATGCCAGGTCAATCGCAAGACCGCGGAAGGCTATCTTTCGATCCTGGAAGACCTGCTGCTCGGTTTTCGGTTGCAGGTGTTCACGCGGCGTGCGAAACGGGCGGTGGCCGCACATCCCAAGTTCTATTTCTTCGACACCGGAGTGTTCCGGGCGAACCGGCCGGTCGGGCCGCTGGATGCGCCCTCCGAACTGGATGGCGCAGCGCTCGAGGGGCTGGTGGCCCAGCACCTGCGCGCCTGGTGCGATTACTCCGCCGGCAGTCACCAGCTGCACTACTGGCAGACGCGGTCCCAGCTGGAGGTGGATTTCATCGTCTACGGCGAGTCGGGGTTATTCGCACTGGAGGTCAAGAATTCGCGGCAGATCCAGGCGGCGGATCTGCGGGGCTTGCGAGCCTTTGCGGAGGACTATCCCCAATCGCAGCGTTATCTCATCTATCGTGGCAACGAGCGGCTGCGCCGGGATGGCGTGCTGTGCATTCCCTGCGAAGAGTTTCTGCCAGCCTTGCGGCCCAACTTGTTTCCCCGGTGAAGCGCCGGCTGGAGGCAGCCGGTGCTGCCGCCGAGGCGCTTGAGCTTCCCCGTGCGACGCTCGACGGCCGTCTGGTCAGGTCAAATGGACCCCACTGCCGGTTCCTGACGCCGGGTGACGGCAGGTAGCGACTACATCCCCGCCCGGAGGCTTGCGGTATATTTGATCGGATGATCGCCAAAACAATTGTCTTCACAAGTCTTGCGTTACTGGCGGTGGGCACCGCCGCCGCGCAGGGGTTCTTCCTACCCGCCGGCGACGCGCGCCTGCGCGACGACCTGACACTGCTGGTCGATGAAGGCGTGATCAACCTGCCGCTCAGCGAGTGGCCGCTGGCGCGGATTGACGTGGCCGACGCGCTGGCCGTCATCGACGGGGCGGATCTGGCTGATCCGGCGCTGCGTCAGGCGCTGGTGCGGGTGCGCGCCGCCGCGGCCCCGCACGATGATGCCGCCACCTGGCGAATCCGCGAGCTCCGCCTTACCGCCGGCCAGCCCGGCCTGCTGCGCGACGAGGCCACGCTGGGCCGCGAGAACGGTGAGCTGACCTCCAGCGGTGGGGCGATGACCGACCGCTACAACATCAAGCTGACCGCCACTGGTGTGCTGGATGCCAGCGACGGGCAGGACATCCGCTTTGACGGCAGCGACATTACCGTGCGCTGGGGCAACTGGCTGTTCAGCGCCAATCAGATGGACCGCTGGTGGGGGCCGGGGCGCGATGGCAACCTGATCCTGTCGAACAACGCGCGGCCGATGCCGGCATTGTCACTGGATCGCATGCGCAGCCTGCCGGTGGATCTGCCGGTGGTGCGGCTGCTGGGGCCGTGGCGATTCTCGGGCTTCCTTGGCCTGATGGAAAATGAGCGCAGCGACGTGGATCGTCCCGTGTTCATGGGCATGCGGCTGTCGTTCAAGCCGGCGCCGATCTTCGAGTTCGGGATGTCGCGCTCGGCGCAGTTCTGTGGGAAGGGGCGGCGGTGTGGACTGAGGACTTTGGGCCGGGTACTCATCGGTCGGGACAACGTGGGCATTCGCGGGCTGGAAGACCCAGACCAAGAACCGGGCAACCAGATGGCGGGATTTGATGCGCGAATCGTCTCGCCCTTCAAACCCCTGCCAGTCGCCGTGCACGCTCAGCTGATCGGTGAAGACAATTCCAGCACGGGTATTCCCGAACGCTATCTGGGCCTGTTCGGCGGCGAGATGTGGTTCATGTTGGGCACCGGATCGGTGCTGCGCGCACACGTGGAATACGCCAATACCAAGGTGAAGTGGTACAACTCGGACGTCGAGTACGACGTGGCTTACACGCAGACCATCTTCCACGAAGGTTATCGCTACCGCGGCCGCAACATCGGCCACACCACCGACGGGGACTCCGAGACTGCTTCGGTCATGCTGTCGCTGACAACTGGCGAGGGTCACCGCTGGGCAGCCCTGGCGCGCCGCGGCCGGCTTGACCGCTGCTGTGTGCCGGGCGCAAACAGCCTGATCACCAATGGCCCAAGCGACTACAAGTCGGGGCAGATTTCCTGGGAAGGTGGAGTCCGCGGCCACCGTCTCGGCATCCAGCTTGGCTACGAGAAGCAGACCCCCACGAGCGCCGGCGATGCGGACGGCGTCTTCGGGTTCCTGCAGTGGCGCAAGAGCTTCGACACCAGATAAATGCTTTCGCGTATCCTTCGGAACCCATGAAGCGGACAGTTTGGACGTTCGTCGCGGCGGTTTGGCTCGCATTTAGCGTCGCTGCTGCCCAGACACCCACCGCCGATCAGTTGGAGATTTTCCGCAACCTCACGCCGGAGCAGCAGCAGGCCCTGCTCGAGGGCAGGACTTCCCCGCCAGAAGATACCGCCGCGCCGCGAGCTTCTGACAATCGTCCTGCGGCGGCCGGGGCCGAGGACACACGCCGCCGCGCCGCCGCCGACACGCAGGTGGAACCACTCATTCCGGTGTTGAAGCCGGAAGACACCGTGCTCGTCGAGCCGGCGCTGCTCGATAGCAGGGCCGGGGAGCTGGCTGGCGTGGAGCGCGAGCGACTCAACCGCCTGATGGAGCTTATCCGTTCGCGCAATCCCTATCAGTTGGACCGCAACGGTCAGCTGAACCTGCCGGGCTTCGTGCCCATTGCGTTAAGCGGCCTGTCCGAAGAGCAGGCGACCCAGCGATTGTCGCTGGAGCCTGCGCTGCTGCCGCTCAACGTGCGACTGTCGCGCCTGCCATTGGCACGAACTGGCGTGGCCGGCCTGAAGCGCTTCGGCTACGACCTGTTCGACAACGCACCCTCGACGTTCTCGCCGGTGACCGACGCGCCAGTCCCGGTCGATTACGTCGTTGGGGCGGGCGATGTGCTGGATGTCCAGCTCTATGGCAGCCAGAACCGCAATCTGCGCCTCACCGTCGGCCGCGACGGCGTGATCAACTTTCCCGACCTGGGCCCGATCCGTGTCAGCGGCATGATTTTCAACGCCGCCAGGCAGGTCATCGAAGGCCGCGTGTCGCAGCAGCTGATCGGCGTGCAGGCCAGCGTTTCTATAAGCGAGACCCGCTCCATTCGCGTGCTGGTGACGGGCGACGTACGGTATCCCGGCTCCTACACCGTCGATGGCTTCGCCACGATGATCACGGCTCTGTTTGCTTCGGGCGGCGCTACCGAGATCGGCTCGCTGCGTAACATCCAGCTCATGCGCCAGGGTGCGGTCGTGCGACGGTTCGACCTGTACGACCTGCTGATCCGCGGCGACACCAGCGATGATGCCCAGCTGCTGCCCGGCGACGTAATCTTCATTCCCCCGGTGGGCCCGACCGTGTCGGTCGACGGCGAAGTGAAGCGCCCGGCCATTTACGAGCTGCGCGACCAGACCAGCGTCGCCGACGTGGTGAGGATGGCCGGCGGTCTTACGCCGGAAGCCGACACTACCCGCGCTAGCCTGACGCAGCTAGATCAGGCCAACCGCCGGCCGGTCGTGGACGTGAATCTCACGCAGCCTGCCGATGCCGAACTCAGGGTCGCCAATGGCGCCGTGCTGCGCATCGCCCGCCTGCGCCCGCAGATCGATGCCGGCGTGGAGCTGGAAGGTTTCGTGCATCGTCCCGGCCCCGTGGCCTGGCGCGAAGGCCTGCGCCTGACTCAGGTCATCGGCTCGATCGATGAGCTGCTGCCCAATGCCGACAAGAACTACGTGTTGATCCGCCGCGAGAGCGGCCCGGACCGGCGCATCTCCTCGTTCTCGGCCGATCTGATCGCCGCGCTGGCCGCGCCCGGCTCCGCCGCCGACATCACGCTGGCACCGCGCGATCGCATTGTCGTCTTTGACCTCGCTCCGGGGCGCGAGCGCATCATCCGTTCGCTGCTGGATGAACTGCGGCTGCAATCCGGACTTGCCAACCCCACCGAAGTGGTCGAGATCAGCGGCCGGGTCAAGGTGCCGGGCGAATATCCGCAGGAACCTGGTATGCGCATTAGCGACCTGCTTCGAGCCGGCGGCGGCCTCGATTCGGCCGCCTACGGCGCCACTGCCGAGCTGATCCGCTCCACCGTCACCGATGCGGACGCGCGCCTCACGGAACTGATCGAAATCGACCTCGCCGCCGTGCGTCGCGGCGACGCCGGGGCCAACATCCAGCTGCAACCCTTCGACCACCTGATCGTCAAGGAGACCCCGGAGTGGGGCAGCCAGGAATCGGTTACGCTGCGCGGCGAAGTGCGATTCCCCGGCACGTATCCCATCCGCCGCGGCGAGACCCTCGTCCAGCTGCTGGAGCGCGCCGGCGGACTCACCACGCTGGCCTTCGCCGAGGGCAGTGCCTTCACGCGGGAGGACCTGCGCGAGCTTGAGCAGGCGCAGCTGGACCGGCTGGCAGAGCGTGCGCGCGGCGACCTTGCCAACATGGCGCTGCAGGCCGCCAACGCGGGGCCGGGCAGCGCCGCCGAGGTGTTGCAGTCGGGGCAGTCGTTGCTGGCGGAACTGCAGCAGACGAGGGCCACGGGCCGATTCGTCATCGACCTGCCCGGCCTGCTTGCCGAGGGGGCCGGCAGCAACAAGGACGTGCTGCTGCGAAACGGCGATGAACTGTACATTCCCCGGTTGCGCCAGGAGGTCACTGTGATCGGCGAGGTGCAGAACGCAACCTCGCATCTGTTCCTGTCCAGCCTTTCGAGGGATGACTACGTCAATCAGAGTGGCGGTACCTCCAGGAGGGCCGACCGCGGCCGCATCTACGTCGTGCGCGCCGACGGCAGCGTGGCAACGCGTTCCGGTTCGCGGTTTGCGCGAAACTACAATGTGGCGATCAAGCCGGGAGATACCATCGTTGTGCCGATGGATACGGAGCGGATGCCGCGGTTGCCGTTCTGGCAGGCAGTGACGCAGATTCTTTACAACGTCGCGGTTTCGGTGGCAGCAGTGAATTCGTTCTGATCTTGGCCCCGGCAGTGAGCACCGAAACAATCGTATTCTCTGACCCCCACTGCTGGGCCTGCGCGCCCCAAAAAACCGTGACGGATCCTCGGAGCTGACATGTTGAGCAATTCTTCCATCCTCGTGACGGGGGGTACCGGTTCTTTTGGCAAGGCTTTCGTCGGTCACGTGCTCAAGCGCTTCCCGGACGTGCGCCGACTGGTCATCTACAGCCGAGACGAGCTCAAACAGTTTGAAATGAGCCAGAAGTTCCCGGAGAGCAAGTACCCAGCGATCCGCTATTTCATCGGCGACATCCGCGACGCCGACCGCGTTCGCCGCGCACTGGAAGGCATTGACGTGGTGGTGCATGCCGCGGCGCTAAAGCAGGTGCCGGCTGCCGAATACAACCCCTTCGAGTGCATAAAGACCAATGTGCTCGGGGCGCAAAACCTCATCGAAGGCTGTCTCGACACGGGCGTGAAGTGCGTGGTGGCCCTGTCAACCGACAAGGCGGCTGCACCCATCAACCTGTACGGCGCCACCAAGCTCTGCTCGGACAAGCTGTTCGTGGCCGGCAACAACTACGTCGGCCAGCGAACGACTCGCTTCAGCGTCGTTCGCTACGGCAACGTGGCGGGAAGC
>DATKBK010000076.1:0-2766 GCA_035514045.1 Steroidobacteraceae bacterium
GCCGAGCCCGCGAATTTGCGGCCGATGGCGACAAATACGTACACGACAACCCGTGGACTGCGGTGGGCGTTGCGGCCGGCGTCGGCGTCTTGCTGGGCGTGCTGCTCAGTCGCCGCTGATCGTTGAGGCGCAATCTGCAAACAGCCCGCGGAATAGTGATGCGGGCCTGTTGGCGATCCTGCAGAGCGTCCAGGACGGTCAGGTCACGAGCGCTTGACAAAACCGATGACGATCATCGCGATGCCGACGAGTACCAGCAGATGGATCACGCCGGTGGTGATCTTCAACGCCAGCCACAGCACCAGCCACAGCACCAGAATCCCTGCACCCAGAATTTTGAGCATACCCATGAGACGGTTCCTTCTGATGTCACTGCGCAACAGTAGGTAATCGCTGCGCCGCCGAACAGGGTGCGGCGCGAGTCGTGGGCGTAAGCACAGTCCTACCCGGATAGCCGGCCCGAACCACATGGGCGCACGCTGGCAATACGCCCCGACGGTCACCTTGACAGGCTGCCGGCGCTGGGCTACACGGTGGAAAAGCCGCTCTGAAGGGCAACTCCAGGTTGGGGATTCCCCTAAAAGTCCGGACCATGGCGGCGGCGCTCACGCTTGGGGGCCACGCGCTGTTGCTGCTGTGGCTGCTGCAAGAGGACCGTCGCGCACCGCGCGTGCTGCCTCCGGAGCAGAAGCTGGTGATCGTGCGGATACACCTGCCGCCGCCCGCGCCGCAGACCCTGGCAGTCGAAATACTGGAAAATTCGAGTGCTCCGCGGCGCGAAACGCCGGTGACGCCTGCTCCTCCAACGGCAATCGCGCCGGATCCAGTAGAGGAGACTCCTTCAGAACAACCTATCGAAGAAGAGACGACACCTCGCGTTGATTGGTATGGCGAAGCCGCCAATCTGGTTGCCCGCGCGGCGGGGGAATCCGTAGCCCGTGAGACTCTTGGTCCGCCACTGCAAAAGATGCGCAAACCGTGCACGCCGCGCGACTCCAGTTTCGACTGGAGTCCTGAGGTAAAGAAGTACGGGTTGCTACCCCTCCCCTACGTGATCATCGCCGATCGCTGCTTGATAACCGTAGGATTCGTCAGCTGTGTGTTCGGACCCCTGCCCGAGCCGAACCAGACCCTCTTCGACGACATGCAAGAGGGGAAGACGCCGCTCTCTTCAGTCCCGGATCCAAATCACTGCGACTAGGTCGGCGCGGATGGCTCCTGGACCTCCGATAGATTGTGACCCATGTAGACTGCTCCGGGACCGGTCGAAGGGATGAGCGAATGCCTGCGTGGTTTCCTTCTGTCAGCCAGCACTTCCTGGTCGCCACGGCGGCGTTGCTGTTCTACATCGTGCGTGCGCGGGCGCGGGATGAACGGCGCGCCCCGGCGGCGGCCATTGCCTGGGTCATGGGACTGGCGCTGCTTCCCTATCTGATGTTGCCGCTCTATCTGATGTTCGGGCAACGCAAGCTCAAGGTCTCACTCTGCCCAATCGCCAGGCCAGCACCTGCACACGCCTATTGGGCTGCCGAACTGCTCGAGAGCCTGGGCCTGGATCCGCCGACCAACGTGCGCGTGCGCCTGCACGCAGATGGCATTGAGGCCCGCGACGCGCTCTGGAGCGTCATCGACAGCGCGCGTGAACGGCTGGACCTGTGCACCTATCTCATCGGCAATGACGAGTTCGGCCGCGCGGCACTGGCGCGCCTGGCGAAACGTGCGCGCGCCGGCGTGCGCGTGCGTCTGCTGGTCGACGGGTGGGGCGGCTGGTCGGCGCCGCGCAATAGCCTGAAGGTGTTGCAGGAAGCCGGCGCGAAGATCGTGATCTTCAAGCCGCTGTTCAGCATGCGCCGGCTGGGCCCGCGGAACCTGCGCAACCACCGCAAGCTGACGATTGCCGACGGCCAGCGCCTGTGGGCCGGGGGACGAAACCTGGCCGCCGAGTATTTTTCGGGTGGCGTTGGCGTTACGCCATGGATTGATCTGTCGTTCGACCTGGAAGGCGGAGTGGCAGCCGCCGCTGCGGCGCAGTTTGACGCTGACTGGGAGGCTGCCTTCGGCGAGGGCGCAGCTGCGGCGCCCTCTGCCCCGCCTCCCCTCATCGAGAACGGCACCCCGGCCCAGTTCCTGCCCAGCGGGCCGGATCAGACCGAGGACACCGCCCATGCCCTGCTTATCGACGCCTGTTTTCGCACCCGGCGCCGCCTGCTGGCGGTCACACCGTACTTCGTACCTGACCACAGCCTGCTGACGGCGCTGCGTCTTGCCGCGCGCCGCGGTGCGCAGGTCACGCTGTTGATTCCGGCCCGTTCAAACCATCCCCTGACGGATTTCGTTCGCGATCGCGCTCTGCGCGACCTGGCTGCAGCCGGCGCCACGATCCGCCTGCTGCCCGGCATGATCCACGCCAAGGCGGTGGTCGTCGATGACGCCCTGGCCATGTGCGGATCAATCAATCTCGATCAGCGCAGCCTGCTGCTCAACTACGAGTCGGCCGTGTTGTTTTACGGCACGACGGAGATCGCATGGCTCGCTCGGTGGCTGGAGGCGTTGGCAGCAACAGGACAGGACTACACGCCGCAGCGACCGGGGCTGGTGCGGGATATCGCTGAGGGGCTGCTGCTGACGGTGGCATTCCAGTTGTAGCCATGGGCTGGTCCGGCAGCTTCGACGAGCTGGAGGCGGTGCTCGCGGAGTAAGGGCGTATATTGATCGTTCCGCTCGCACCCTTCTGCAGGAGGGCCCATGAGACATTCCTTTCTCGCA
>DATKBK010000077.1:0-9822 GCA_035514045.1 Steroidobacteraceae bacterium
GATGATCGTGGGCACCGCCGGCTTCGCGGCAGCGTTGGCGATTACGCAGCTGGAGCACAACGGCCTGGTCCCCGGAGCGGGCCCGGTCGCGGTGAGCGGCGCCAGCGGCGGCGTGGGCCTGCTGGCCGTCGACATGCTGGCGCGGCGCGGCTATGACGTGGTGGCCCTGACGCGCCGGGACGAAAGCGCCGCGCTGCTGCGCGAAGTCGGCGCGCGTGAGGTGCAGGTGCTGGCAACTGCGACGGGTGCCAGCGGGGCGCTGGGCATTGACTCCACCGCGCTGCCCGATCGGCCGCTCGAAGTGGAGCGCTGGGCCGGTGCCATCGATAATGTCGGCGGCACGCTGCTGTCCTGGCTGCTGCGCGGCACGCGCATGCAGGGCAGCGTGGCGGCGGTCGGCCTCGCCGGCGGCGCTACGCTTGCGGTCAGTCTGATGCCCTTCCTGCTGCGCGGCGTGAACCTGCTGGGCGTGAACTCCGCCGCCACCGCACGCGAGCGGCGGCTGGCGATCTGGCAGCGTATCGCCACCGACCTTGCGCCACGCCATCTGGATAGAATCGCCACCCGCACGGTTGACCTGGCGGAACTGCCGCAGGCATTCGAATCCCTGCTGGCCGGCAGCCATACCGGACGCACACTGGTACGCATTCATGAAGACGGACAATGATTTCAATGCCGCCACCCGCCAGCGCCTGCTGGCGCTGAGCGCGGCGCTGCTCGAAGGCCTGTACGAGCAGGGCGCGGTGCAGGTGCTGGCCACGCTGCGTCCGGCCGACATGCGCCCGGGTGGCGCGCGGGTGCCGGGCACTTCCTATGAACTGGAGGCGGCCACCGCCGCGCGCGCGATGCGCGACCTGTTGGCGCTGCGCGGCCTGTATGCCGATGCCGTGGTGCGAGCGCTGGCCGAAGCCGACATCGTGGCCCGCTATGCGGTGCTGGCCGGCCAGGCGCCGCCGACGCTGGCATCGCTGTACCAGCACTGCACGCGCGACATGGCCGCGCCCGGCGCCGACAGCCTCGACGGCGCACTTGCGGCGCTGGTGGCGGCGGCGGAGAAGATCTTCACCCCGACCCAGGCGCGCCGCATCGCCGCTCTGGGCCAGCAGGTGCGGGCGCAACCGGCCAGCCTCGATGCCATGCCGGTGCAGCAGTACATCGCAGGATTCGTGCGCAACGCGCCGTGAGTGAGTTCGACGCCCAGCTGGTGCGTGGCGCCGCCGGGCTTGGTCTGACGCTGGCAACGGAGCAGCGCCAGCAACTGCGGCTGCTGGTGGACGAGCTGCTGCGCTGGAACAAGGCCTTCAACCTCACCGCCATCACGGACCCGTCGCGCGTCCTCACGCATCATCTGCTCGACTCGCTGGCTGCGCACTCGGACCTGAGGGGGGGCAACATTGCTGATGTGGGCACCGGCGCCGGCTTTCCGGGCCTGCCGCTGGCGGTGCTCAATCCGGCGCGCCAGTTCACGCTGATCGATTCGGTGGACAAGAAGCTGCGCTTTGTCGATCACGCCGCCCGCGAACTCGGCCTTACCAACGTCCGCACACAGCACGGGAGGGTCGAGCAGCTGCGCCCCGGCGCGCCCTTCGACACGGTGATCGCGCGCGCCTTCGCACCCCTGCCGCGCATGGCGGCCTGGATCGCGCCGCTATGCGGGCCGGCCACGCGCGTGGTGGCCATGAAGGGGCATTGGCCACCGCCGGGCGGCGAGGCGGACGGCGAGGGCGACCCGTTGCCGCCTGGCTGGCGGATCGAGGCGGTGCGGCAGGTTTGCGTGCCGGGACTGGCCGAGGCGCGCCATCACGTCATCCTGCAGCGGACCTGACCGAACGCGCCGTGACGGGCTGACGCCGATTCCCTAGACTGCCTGTTCCCATGCAACGCGTCATCGCCATTGCCAACCAGAAGGGCGGGGTCGGCAAGACCACCACCGCCGTCAATCTGGCTGCCTCGCTGGCGGCCACGCAGCGGCGCGTGCTGCTGGTCGACCTTGATCCGCAGGGCAATGCCACCATGGGCTGCGGCGTGGAGAAAGCCGGCCTGCGCCTCGGCAGCTGCGAAGTGCTGCTGGGCGAATGCACGGCGGAGCAGGCCGTGGTGCCGGTGGCCAATGGCAACTTCGACCTGCTGCCCACCAACCAGGACCTCACCTCGGCCGAAGTGCGGCTGCTGGGCAGCAATGAGGGACGCGAGTCGCGGCTGCGCGAGGCGCTGGCGGGCCTGCGCGATCGCTACCAGCTGATCCTCATCGACTGTCCCCCGTCGCTGAACATGCTCACGCTCAATGCGTTGGTGGCGGCCGATTCGGTGCTGGTGCCAATGCAATGCGAGTACTACGCGCTGGAGGGCCTGTCGGCGCTTACCGCCACCATCGAGCAGGTGCGCGACGCGGTGAATCCCGGCCTGCACATCGAGGGCATCCTGCGCACCATGTTCGATCCGCGCGCCAATCTGTCGACCGAAGTGAGCGCGCAGCTGCTGGAGCATTTCGGCGAGACCGTGTTCCGCACCGTGATCCCGCGCAATGTGCGGCTGGCCGAGGCGCCGTCGTTCGGCAAGCCGGTGCTGTTGCATGACAAGGATTCGCGCGGCGCGCTGGCCTATCTGGCGCTGGCAGGCGAGATGATCCGGCGCGAGGAGGACCAGGCGGAGGCGGTGCGCAATGCCACGCCGGTCGGCGGCAGCCTGGCCGCGAACGGTGAGGAGGCGCACTCGTGACGCAGAAGAAGCCCTCGCTGGGCCGCGGCCTTGCGGACCTGCTCGGTGCATCGAAGGTCCGCGCCGCCACGCCGGCGGCGCAGGTGCCAATCGGCACGCCCACCGGCGCAGCAGCTCCGGCGGCGGCGGCATCCGCCACGCCAGCGGCTGGCGGCAATCCGGCGCGGGGCGAGGAGCTGCGGTATCTGCCGCTCGACCAACTGGTGCGCGGCAAGTACCAGCCCCGCGTCGACATGCGGCAGGAGGCGCTGGAAGAGCTGGCCATCTCGATCCGCAACCAGGGCGTGATCCAGCCCATCGTGGTGCGGCCGCTGTCTGGCGCGGCGGCAGGCAGTGCGCAGTACGAGATCGTCGCCGGCGAGCGTCGCTGGCGCGCCGCGCAGATCGCCGGCCTGAAGACGATTCCCGCCCTGATCCGCCGCGTGGCCGATGACGCCGCCATCGCGATGGCATTGATCGAGAACATCCAGCGCGAGGATCTCAACCCGCTCGAGGAGGCGCGCGCGCTGGAGCGGCTCATCGCCGAGTTCGGCGTCACCCACGAGGCGGCGGCCGAGGCGGTGGGACGTTCGCGCGCCGCGGTCAGCAATCTGCTGCGACTGCTCGAGCTCGCGCCGGAAGTGGCCGAGCTGGTGGAGAAGCGCCGCCTGGACATGGGCCACGCGCGCGCGCTGCTCGGTATTGCCAACCGGCGCCAGCAGGCGGCCACCGCGCGCCGGGTGGTGGAGCAGGGACTGTCGGTGCGCCAGACCGAGGCGCTGGTACGCCAGCTGATCGCGCCCCCGGCCCCTGGCGGGAGCGCAAATGCTGCGCCGCAGCAACCCGATCCGGACGTGCGCGCGCTGGAGCAGGATCTGACCGAAAAGCTGGGCGCCAGGGTAATGATCCAGCAGGCCTCCGGTGGCCGTGGCAAGTTGGTCATCACCTATCACAGCCTCGAAGAACTGGACGGTATCCTGCGTAAAATCAGGTGATTAGGTTCAGCCGCTGCACCGGCAGCGATTTTTCTTGAGTTGCCTTTGGCGGCCCCCTATAATGCCGGCGCCTCGCGGGGACCGGTAGCGGCATCCGGCGAGGTTCCATCAGGTTTTCCAGGTTCCAAGGGGGCTGCAAGGTGGCGGCAGTCGAGTTGCCGGGCCTGCGGCGCGTCGCCTACGGCGTCGTGCTGGCGCAGGCGGTGATCACGGCGTTGCTCGCCGCAATCTGCTACTTCCCATGGGGTCCGCAGGCGGCCCTGTCGGTGGTGATCGGCGGTGGTATCGGCGTCGCCGCCAGCCTGGCCCTGGCCCTGGTGGCATTCCGCAAGGGCGCGCGGGCGCTGGCGGACCTGGTGCGCGCCTTCTACGTCGGTGAAGCGGCGAAGATCGGCGTGACGATCATCCTGTTCGTGGTGGTGTTTGCCACCATGAAGGAGAGGCTGGTGCCCGGAGCGTTGTTCGGCGGGTTCGCCGCCACCTTCGTCGCGCACTGGGCGATACTGCCGCGCGCGATGCGCCGGCTGGATCGCGGGCAGTTCGGCGGACAGGCTTAAGGCAGACGAGGGCGGAAGTCCGACAGATCATGGCTGACAACCCGGTAGAACAAGACGCGCCAAGCATCGGCGAATACATCGAGCACCACATCACGTTCCTGGCCAACAAGGAACAGACGGCGATCGTCGATTTCTCCGTGGTGCACTGGGACAGCGTGTTCTGGTCGGTATTTCTGGCAGCGGTGTTCCTCGGCAGCTTCTATCTGGTGGCACGCAAGGCCACCGCGGGCGTGCCGCGCGGCGTGCAGAACTTCATCGAGTTCATCGTGGAGTTCGTCGACGATCAGGTGAAGCAGATCTACCACGGCAGCAGCCGGCTGATCGCGCCGCTGGCGCTCACCATCTTCTGCTGGGTGTTCCTGTTCAATTTCATGGACCTGGTGCCCGTGGACCTGATCCCGGCGCTGGCGCACGGGATCGGCATCCCGTACATGAAGGTGGTGCCGTCGACGGACCTGAACATCACCTTCGGCCTGTCAATCACGGTGTTCCTGCTGATCATCTATTACAGCGTGCGCATGAAGGGCCTGGGCGGCTTCATCGGCGAGTTCACGCTGCATCCCTTTCGCGCCAGGAACAAGTTCGTGCAGGCGCTGATCATCCCGTTCAACTTCGTGCTGGAGTTCGTTCCCTTCCTGGCCAAGCCGATATCGCTGTCGCTGCGTCTCTACGGCAACCTGTTCGCCGGCGAGATGATCTTCCTGCTGATCGCGCTGTTCACGCTGGGGATGGGGCTGGAGCAGCTGCTGAGCGTGGGCGGCATCGTCGCGGTGCTGGCGCAGGTGCTGCTCGGGCTGGCCTGGTCGCTGTTCCACATTCTGGTGATCACGCTGCAGGCATTCATCTTCATGGTGCTGACCATCATCTACCTGAGCATGGCGAGCGAGAAGCCAGCCGGGGATCATTGAGGGCAGCGGGACAAAAGCGCAGGTTTGCGGGATTTGACGTTTTCTTTCGGAGGTAAGACAAGTGGAAAGCATTGCTAGCGTACAAGGCATGACGGCCCTCGCGGTCGGCATCATCTTCGGTCTGGGCGCGCTGGGCACGGCCATCGGCTTCGGCGTGCTGGGTGGCAAGTTGCTCGAAGGATCGGCCCGCCAGCCAGAACTGGGCCCGATGCTGCTGGGACGGTTCTTCGTGGTGGCGGCGTTCGTGGACGCGGTGGCGATGATCGGCATCGGCTTCGCGCTGTTCTTCACGTTCGCCAATCCGTTCCTCAGCGGCGTGACGGGCGGCTGATCACCCACGGGAGTCCGCCGTGAACATCAATCTCACGCTGTTCATCCAGATGGTCGTGTTCGCACTGACCGTGCTGATCGCCATGAAGTTCGTCTGGCCGATGCTCGAATCGCTGCTCGACGCGCGCCAGAAGAAAATCGCCACGGGGCTTGCCGCGGCCGAGAAGGGCCAGCAGGACCTGGCGCAGGCCGAGGAGCGCGCCGAGGTGGTGATCCGCGAGGCGCGCGAGCGCGCCAACCAGATCGTCGACGCGGCTTCACGGCGTTCGAACGAGCTGGTCGATTCGGCGAAGCAGACGGCGCAGGCCGAAGGGCTGAGGCTCATCGCCGCGGCGAAACAGCAGATCGAGCTGGATGCCCGCAAGGCGCGCGAAGAGCTGCGCAGGCAGGTGGCCGATCTGACCGTGCGCTCCGCCGCCAAGGTGCTGGGCCGCGAGATCGACGCGTCGATGCATGCCGACATCCTCGGCAAGCTGGCCGCCGAGATCTGACGAGGGCGCATGGCAGATCGACTTACAGTTGCACGTCCCTACGCCCGGGCTGCCTTCGCGCGGGCGCAGGCCGACGACAAGCTCGGAACCTGGTCGGTGGCGCTGGCCCGCGCCGCCGCCACGGTCGGCGATGAGCGCGTGCGCGCGCTGTTCGGCAGCCCCAAGGTGACGGCGGCGCAGCTGGCCGGGCTGGTGGCCGGCGTCGCGGGCGTGGCCGGCGGCGAGCTCGACGACAGCGGCCGCAACTTCATCCGCCTGCTGGCCGAGAACAAGCGCCTGCAGTTCCTGCCCGAGATCGCGCAGATCTTCGAGGTCCTCAAGGCTGACTCCGAGCGCGTGGTCGACGTCGCCATCACCTCCGCGGCGCCGATGGGTGCGGGCGAGCAGGCGCAGCTGGCCGGCGCGTTGGAAAAGCGTTTCAACCGCAAGGTGCGGGTGCAGACGGCGGTCGACCCGTCACTCATCGGCGGCGCCGTGCTGCGCGCGGGCGATCTCACCATCGACGGTTCCGTCAGGGCGCGCCTGGCGCGCCTGGCGCAGGACCTCACCGCATAGATTTCTCTTAAAGGTAACTCTCATGTCCATCAAGGCATCGGAAATCAGCGATCTGATCGGCCAGCGAATCCAGAACTTCGCGGCCGGCACGGAGGCGCGCAACGTCGGCAACGTGATGTCGGTGGCTGACGGCGTGGTGCGCATCCACGGTCTGGCCGACGCGCGCTACGGCGAGATGCTCGAGTTCCCGGGCAACCTGTTCGGTCTGGCGCTGAACCTGGAGCAGGATTCGGTCGGCGCCGTGGTGCTGGGCGAGTACAAGTCCATCCGCGAAGGCGACGTGGTGAAGACCACCGGCCGCATCCTGGAAGTGCCGGTGGGCCCCGAGCTGCTCGGCCGCGTGGTCGATGCGCTGGGCAACCCGATCGACGGCAAGGGCCCGATCAATGCGCAGGCCACCGCGCCGATCGAGCGCGTTGCGCCGGGCGTGATCTACCGCAAGAGCGTGAGCCAGCCGGTGCAGACCGGCTACAAGGCAGTGGATGCCATGGTGCCCATCGGCCGCGGTCAGCGCGAGCTGATCATCGGCGATCGGCAGACCGGCAAGACCGCGATGGCCATCGACGCCATCATCAACCAGAAGTCCTCGGGCGTTAAGTGCGTGTACGTGGCCATCGGGCAGAAGGCCTCGACCATCGCCAACGTGGTGCGCAAGCTCGAAGAGCATGACGCCATGAAGCACACCATCGTGGTGGTGGCGTCGGCGGCAACTCCGGCCGCGCTGCAGTACATCAGCCCTTACTCGGGCGTGACCATGGGCGAGTACTTCATGGACAACGGCGAGGATGCGCTGATCGTCTATGACGACCTGTCGAAGCAGGCCGTGGCCTATCGGCAGATCTCGCTGCTGCTCAAGCGCCCGCCGGGCCGCGAAGCCTTCCCCGGCGACGTGTTCTATCTCCACAGCCGACTGCTCGAGCGCAGCGCGCGCGTCAACGAGGAATACGTCGAGATGGTCACCAAGGGCCGGGTGAAGGGCAAGACCGGTTCGCTGACCGGCCTGCCCATCATCGAGACCCAGGCCGGCGACGTGACCGCGTTCGTGCCCACCAACGTGATCTCGATCACCGACGGCCAGATCTTCCTGGAGTCGAACCTGTTCAATGCTGGCATCCGCCCGGCCATGAACGCCGGCATCTCGGTGTCGCGCGTCGGTGGCGCGGCGCAGACCGACATCATCAAGCGCCTTGGCGGTGGCATCCGCCTGGCCCTGGCGCAGTACCGGGAGCTGGCGGCCTTCTCGCAGTTTGCTTCGGACCTCGACGAGGCCACCCGCAAGCAGCTGGAACGCGGCCAGCGCACCACCGAGGTGATGAAGCAGAAGCAGTACGCGCCGATGTCGGTGGCGCAGATGGCGCTGTCGATCTACGCGGTGAACAACGGTTACATGGACAAGGTGCCGCTGGCGAAGGTGGTGGCCTACGAGGACGCGCTGCAGGGCTTTGCCCTGTCGAGTCACAAGGCAGACCTGGATGCCGTGAACGCCGAGCCGGTGCTGAAGAAGCATGAGGCCACGCTGAAAAGAATCGTCGAAGCCTTCGACGTCACGGGCTCGTACTGACGGGGCATCGCAATGGCCGGCACCAAGGAAATACGCAGCCAGATCGCCAGTGTCAAAAGCACTCAGAAGATCACCAAGGCCATGCAGATGGTCGCGACCAGCAAGATGCGTCGTGCCCAGGAACGCATGAAGCTGGCACGCCCCTATGCCCGCAAGATCCGGTTGGTGATCGGCAACCTGCAGCACGCGAATCCGGATTACCGGCATCCGTTCCTGTCGACGCGCGCAGCGGCGAACGTCGGCATCATCATCATCAGCACCGACCGCGGGCTCGCGGGCGGCCTCAACGCCAATATCTTCAAGCAGACGCTGGTGCTGGTGAAGGAATGGCAGGACAAGGGTGCGGGCGTGAGCCTCACCGTGATGGGCTCGAAGGGCACGGCGTTCTTCCGCCGCCTGAACCTGCCGATGCTGGCCAATGTCTCCGGCCTGGGCGACAAGCCGCATGTGAATGACCTGATCGGCACGGTCAAGGTGATGCTTGACGCTTACCGCGCCGGCACCATCGACCGGCTGTTCATGGTGCATGCCGAGTTCGTCAACACCATGACGCAGAAGCCGCGCGTGGAGCAGCTGCTGCCGGTGGAGCCGTCGGATGACGCCGGGCTGCAGGCGCACTGGGACTACATCTATGAACCCAGCGCCGCGGCCATTCTCGATGGCCTGCTGATGCGCTACGTCGAGTCGCAGGTGTATCGCGGCGCAGTGGAGAACGTGGCCTCCGAAATGGCCGCGCGCATGGTGGCGATGAAGGCCGCCACCGACAACGCCGGCAAGTTCATCCACGAGCTGCAGCTGGTCTACAACAAGGCCCGCCAGGCGGCGATCACCACCGAGCTCGCGGAAATCGTGGGCGGCGCGGCAGCGGTGTAAGGCCGCACACAGAATTCCAGAGGAAGATCCAATCATGGCAACCGGCAAAATCATCCAGATCATCGGACCCGTCATCGACGTCGCCTTTCCACGCGAGTCGATTCCGCAGATTTACGAGGCGCTGAAGCTCGACGATGCCGACCTGACGCTCGAAGTGCAGCAGCAGCTGGGCGACGGCGTGGTGCGCGCCATCGCGATGGGCGCGTCCGAAGGCCTGCAGCGGGGCCTCGCCGTGAGCGCCACGGGCAAGCCGATCAACGTACCGGTGGGCAAGGCCACCTTGGGCCGCATCATGGACGTGCTCGGGGTCCCGCAGGACAATCGCGGTCCCGTCGACGCCGAGAGCACACTGCCCATCCACCGCCCGGCGCCTGCAGTCGACGAGCAGGCCGGCGGCCAGGACCTGCTGGTCACCGGCATCAAGGTAATCGACCTGCTGGTGCCCTTCGCCAAGGGCGGCAAGGTGGGCCTGTTCGGTGGCGCCGGCGTGGGCAAGACCGTGAACATGCTGGAGCTGATCAACAACATCGCCAAGCAGTACAGCGGACTTTCCGTATTCGCCGGCGTGGGTGAGCGTACCCGCGAAGGCAACGACTTCTATCACGAGATGATCGAGTCTGGCGTCATCGACGCCGAGAAGCTGGAGAACTCGAAGGTGGCGATGGTGTACGGCCAGATGAACGAGCCGCCGGGCAACCGCCTGCGCGTGGCGCTCACGGGCCTGACCATGGCCGAGTTCTTCCGCGATGAACGCCAAGCCAACGGCCGCGGCCGCGACGTGCTGTTCTTCGTCGACAACATCTATCGCTATACGCTGGCCGGCACCGAAGTGTCGGCGCTGCTGGGCCGCATGCC
>DATKBK010000078.1:0-3559 GCA_035514045.1 Steroidobacteraceae bacterium
GGCGCCAGCAGCGCCCACTTGGCCGAGGCCGAGCCGACGAACAGATTGATGAAGCAGCTGAGGAAGACGATGCCCACCAGCGTCACGGTCACCGGCAGGCCCAGCGCCTTCAGCGCCGCTCCGCCCTCCAGCGCCAGCAGCACGCCCAGGTTCGAGCGGTTGAACGCGGCGATGAACAGCGCCATGAAGAACACGAGCACCAGGTAGTAGCTCATGCTGTTCATGGCCTTGACCATGCCCTGCACCACGTCGCGGTGGGTCTTCACCGTGCCAGCGCCGATGCCATAGGCTATCGCAGGCAGCAGGAACAGCAGGAAGATCAGCGCCACGATGGAGCGCATGATGGGCGCGTCGGTGGCGGCGAGTGCGCCGTTGGTTGGCGAGCGCCAGGCACTGCCCTCAGGCCATGCGCCGAACACCAGCAGCACCACACCCAGCCCCAGCGTGACGAGCGCTGCGGTGAGGCCTCGCCGCTCTGCTGCCGTGGGCTCCTCGAACTTCGGCATCTCGCTCATGTCGCCATCCACCTTGGTGCCGGCGTGCAGCAGACGCGGCTCGATTACGCGGTCGGTGAGCCACCAGCCCAGCGCGACGATCATCAGCGAGGAAGCGGTAGTGAAGTAGTAGTTGACCAGCGGATTCACGGTGGCCGCAGGATCGAGCAGCCGCGCTGCCTCCTGGGTGATGCCCGCCAGCTGCGGATCGAGCACCACCGGCACGAAGCTGGCGGAGAAGCCGCCTGACACACCCGCGAACGCGGCAGCGATGCCCGCCAGCGGATGCCTGCCCGCAGCGTAGAAGATCACCCCGCCCAGCGGAATCACCAGCACGTAGCCTGCGTCCACCGCCAGGTGCGAGAGCAGCGCCACCACAATCAGCATGGGCGTGAGCAGCTGGCGCGAGGTGACGGCCAGCAGCGAACGCAGCCCCGCATTGATGAAGCCCACATGCTCGGCCACGCCAATGCCCAACATCGCCACCAGCACCACGCCCAGCGGATGGAAGCCGGTGAAGATGGTCACCATGTCGCTGGTGAAGGAGGTCAGTTGCCTGCCGCCGAGCAGGTTCAACACCTGGATCGGTTCACCGCTGCGCGGATCGATGGCCGCGAAGCTGACCATCGACAGCAGCGCAGAAACTACCAGCGTCACCACCAGCAGCAACACGAACAGTACCGCCGGATCGGGCAGCTTGTTGCCGATGCGCTCTACCCTGCCGAGCAGGCGTTCCAGACGGGTCGGGGCAGCCGGTGCGGTCGCGGACATCTTGTTGTTCTCCGTGGCAAACGCACCGCCCCCGGATCATTGCGGATCCGGGGGCGGAAGCCTTCCCTGCCACCGTACTTGAAGCCGGCGGCGATGTGCAACAGCCGCCAGCGTCAGTCGTTGAGAACCACCAGCAGCTGGCGCGTGCCGAAGCTGACTGCCGGTCCATCAAAGCTGCCGTAGGCCACCAGCTTGTACAGCCGCGTCTGGCCGTCCAGCGCCAGCTGCAGCGCCGCGACGAACTCGCCGAAGTCGCTGAAGGTCTCGATGCGCCAGCTGCCGCGGTGGGCAATGACGTAGGAGCGGCGCATGTCCTCGCCGGCGGGCGTCAGGGTCAGGCCCGTGACCAGCGTGTCGAGACCAATGACCACACCACCGACGCGGATCGCACCAACCGGAGATGGCGGAAATGCCGTATCCAGCGTCAGGCCGGTGGCCGACATCGCGTTGAACGGCATGACCACGCCGTCAGGCAACCACACCGCGCCCAGCGAGGCGCGGCTCGCAGAGTAATCGACCAGGGTGGTCGCATTGAAGTCCGGCGGAGCAAGGCCGAAGGGCGCGACAAAGCCGAACACGCGGGTGTAGGCACCGGCTGGCAGCGCGGCGGTGTTGAGCCCGGCGCCTGCGGCCACCTCATAGGCGTCCGGGTCGGCATCGTCCGTAACCGTCATACCGGTGCCGGCAAAGTCGAAGCGCGCAGGCCGCAGGCCATGGATGCTGTGCAGGTCCAGCGTCACCTTGCCCGGCTCGCTGGCAGTGACCATGCCGACCAGGCGCGTGTAATTCAGCCGCACCAGCCCCGCGGTGGCGTCCATCACCAGCTGACCCGTGCCATCGCGCGACACATCGCCAAAGGCCTGGATGCGCTGCCCCACCGAGATGATGCCGCTGACCAGCGAGCCACCACTCTGGCCGGCGCGCGTGACGATGGTGCCCGGGCCGACCTGCAGGGTCACGGGCATGGTCAGGTAGCGCCCGTGATGGCGGTGATAGCCTTCCGCTGCCACGTTGCCACCGGGCGCCCAGTGCAGGCGCACACCGCCGAGCACCAGCGTATCGCCGCTGCGCGACAGCACCGTGCCGGCCAGATGGTCGCGCCGCAGTTCATCGGCGCGCTCGCCGGCCAGCACGCGCTGCGCGGTGAAGCGATAGTCGCTGGTGTCCAGCGATCCAAAGGCAATCACCAGGGTGCCATCGGCCAGCGTGGCCAGCTGTGCCAGACCCGCAGCGCCGCTGTAGGCCACGCCGTCGATCTCGAATGCGGTCGCAACGGTGGTGTGCACCTCCAGCTCGCCCGTGGAATGCTGGTGATGATGGAAAGGACGCACCTGCACCGTGTAGCTGCCGGCTGCCGTATCCACGTCGCGCAGGCGACCGCGTACGCGCCAGTCGCGCTCGGCCGGCGGCACCACGCTGGCCACGATGAAGGGGCTCACCGTGACCGTGGCGGCCGCGAGGTCCACCGTGTTCGAGGCCTCGAGGTTCAGGTCGAACGACAGATGCGAGATGCGCTGCGGGCTGATGACCAGGCGGTTGCGCTCATCCAGCCGCACCGTGAGCTCCACTTCGCGCAAAGGGACGCCCGCGGCATCCACCGGCGCGACCGCCAGGCTGCCACCGGCCTCGTCTTCCACCATGATCTCGGCATTGGTGTAGTCCACGCGCAGCGTGGCCGACACGTAGACACCGGCCGGAATCTGTCTGGCGCTGAGCACCTCGCCCAGATCCACCAGCCCGGCGAAGTCGATGCGCGTGGTGGCCGGCAGCGTCTCCACGACCGCGCCATTCAACTTAACCAGTTCCAGCGAAGTGATATCGATGGCATAACTCTGGAAGTCGCCGGGCGCATCGGTGACGGTCAGCAGCGCCGTGCCGCAGTCGGCACAGGCGTTGGGCAGCGGCCCCCCACCCACGGGAACGGCGTCCTCGCCGCCACAGGCGGCGGCCAGCACGGCAATCAAGGCCAGTGCGGCAAATCTCAGGTTATGCAGGAATCCAGGCACTCCGCCGGAATGGCGGGTGCGGGCAGTGGCGTCGGACATGGCGTATCCCTCCCGGTCGCGTTGCTGTCACTGGATGCAACGCGACGGGACCCTATCGGTTGACAGGGCGGGATGCCCCGCGGCGGCGACAGGACGAGCCCTGCCGCGCCGCTAGACCGCTCGACCTAGCGCTTCGCGTCCGCCGCCACGCGCGCCTTCATGGTGTCTTCACCACTGTTGCGCGGAATGTGCGTGGGGATAAGGAAGAAGCTCAGCACCGTCAGGCAGATAACGCCGGCCATGAACAGG
>DATKBK010000079.1:0-3314 GCA_035514045.1 Steroidobacteraceae bacterium
GAGGATCACGCCATACTCCTTGTATTGCACATCGGTGGCGCCCAGTCCGTCGGTGACCGGAATCGGAATCTCGCCGCCCGACACGAAGCGCGCGACGCCGCCGCTGCGGCAACTGAGCACAGGCTCGGCAAGCGTGTAGGCCAGTCCCTGCTGCTGCAGCAGGTCGATGCGTGAAGTCAGCTCGCTGAGCATCGACGCCTGCAGCGACAGCCCACCATTGCCGCCACCCGCCGTGGCGCTCAGGGCCGGCCCTGCGGCCTCGTTATCCCATCGCAGGCCAAGCCGGTGCAGCTGGTCACGCCTGACCTCGACCAGCCGGACCTGCATCTGCACCATCGATTCCCAATCCGCTTCACCTGTAAAGTCGAGCACCTCGCCTGGATAGAGCGCGGCAACCTCGCCCGCCCGGGCTCGATCAGCAGCCCCGGCGCGGCTGCCCTCGAGCACCACGAACCGGCCCGACACGCGCGCATTGACCGTGTCGATTCCGGACAGCAGTTCACGCACATCCTGCAACCGCCCCGACAGATCGCGCTCGCGTACGCGGATCCGCACCCGCTGCATGCTGCCATCGGCCAGCCAGAGCTCGGCCGTTGTTTCGCCAGCCGACTCACCAAAGAGCAGCAGTTGGCCACGCTCCGGTGTAGCCATCGAGACCACGCTGCCGGTGCCAAGCGCCGCGCGACGGACGTCGGCCATCAGCAGCATGGTCTCGCCTACTGCGAGCGACACTTCTTCGGGCAATGCAGGCGCCTGCCCGGCTGAAGCCGTGCGGGCACACAGCAGAAACAGCAGGCAGATGATGTGCCTTGTCATGTGGCATCTCCCCTGATGCCGGCTCCGACCCGCAGCCAGGTCCGCCCGGGGACCAGATCGCCGGTCCCGCCTGTCAGCAGCTCGATACCTGGGGCGGTGGTCCGCGCGGTTGCCGGCGCCTGCAACAGCTCGCGACTGCTGCGTATCGCAACCGGTTGCAGGTTCTCATCGCCGGGTGCACGCAGCAGCACCGACAGTTCTCCAGCCTGCTGCGCAAGCAGCACCCGCGGCGCCTCTGCCGCAGTCACACGCAATGTCACGGTTGCATAGTGCCCCGGCGCTTCACCGTCGGACCCGGCACGAGCGAAAGAATCGCCGACTGCCATGATCTCGATCTGCTGCAGCAGGGGAACCAGTAACGCATCGCCGGCTTCGCGCCGTCCATAGTAGAGATCGATACGATCACCGGCGCGCAGGCCGCCCGCCTGGGAGCTCAGATCGTCCACGGCGACGGTCAGCGCGCGCTCGTTCGGGGCGAGCACCGAAGACAGACCCGGCGCGCTCGCTGACGAAGCAAGCGCCGCCGGCACGATCGGAGTGCCACGACCGATGTCGATGGCTGCCCGACGACCCAGCAACACGCCGGCCCGCCCGGCCACGACTGCATCGGGCGGCAGGAAATCCCGTGGCACCTTGCGCAGCGAGAGATTGCCTCCGTCCAGCACGTCGCCACGCGCTACATCCGCTGCCGCCACTACCACCTGCGTGGCTTCATAGCGGCTGGCGACTTCGGCCTCTGCCGCCGCGGCCCGCGCAGTCAGGTATTTTCCACCAAGCAGCGCACCGCAGATTCCGGTGACCAGCGCCACCAGTGTCAGCACCGCGTCGGGTCGCCACCATTTGCGCCACTGCACACCACGATCTTGCATGCCGATCTCCGCTGTAGATGTCAAAGGATTGATACCAGGAACGACCGTGCCCGCGACAAGCGCATCAATGCGCGCAGCAACAGGGTGGCCACCGATTCGCCGTGCAGGTAGGGATAGAACAGCGCCAGCGACAGCGCCGAGGACACCACCAGGAACTCCGCCATGGCCTGTCCGCGTTGCGCGATACGCCTCATTCCGGGTTTCCTGCCATGGCGGAAACCCCGATCCAGACCAGCGCACTGTGCTGACGATCCGGGCCTGGCGCGAACAGCAGAGTGCCATGCATACTCCCCCGACCCAGCTCCATGGCGGCGGCTGTTTCGCTACGAAGCACCCAGCCTTGTGCATCCAGGGCGGTACGCACGGCAGGTTGCAATTCCGCGGAGCTGCCACGACAGACCGCGGAGCGTTGCAGATAGCGACGACCCATGGACTCCCCTTCGACCACCCGGCCCCAGGCACAACCGGAGGGCAGAGAGAATGGTGGTGAAGTCTGGCGCAGCGGCTTCTGCTGCGTGTCGAGCCTGGAGTAGAGCAGCACGGCCTGCCTGCCCTCGCCCCGCCACTGGATCAGGTCGCTGCGACCTTCCTGCCATCGACCGAGCATCTGCCAACCCTGCTGATGAAGGTGTCGCAGCGTGCCACCCTCGCCATGCCAGCGTCGCTCAATGCGCGCGGCCAGGCGTTGCACGTCGATGCCCTGCGCGCGCTGGATTCGCATCTGCACACCGTCCACGATCACCGGTTCGCCAATGCGCTCGACCGCCACGTCGAGACCGCTGACATCACGCGCCTCGATTGCGTCGACGGCTGGCGCCAGCAGGAACAGGAGCAGCACCAGAGTCATCGCTGATGGGTAGCGAACTGTCATGGGCATCCCCCAGGCAGGGGCGAGTGGCCGGCACCCAACCGGTCCTCGGGAATGCGGTCAGGTTCGATGAGCCCGAAACACAGCCGGCGCAAGGATGGCTCGACAATGCCAATCGGCACGCTCAATGGCTGCCAGATTGAATTGAGCGCCGTCAGTCTGCTTGCCGGAACCAGGCCACCCGCGCGCGCCCTGACCTGGGCGACGCCACCGGCGTGCCAGGCATCGCCGAGCAGGGCATACGGTGCGTGCAGCTGAATCTCCAGCGCATCGAATGGCGCCGGCAGGTGTGGCAGCGGCGCGATGCGCGCGCGCAGGCTGCCGTGCACCAGTCCGCCTTCAGCCAGGTCGAAGCCCGAACCGAGGAAGCCGCTGACGGCACGCAGCGGCAGCAGCAACACCTGCGCTGCACCCCCGGCCACTCCCACCGGCGCCCGGCGCCCAGCCTCGAGAACCAGGTCACCTTCTGCCACCAGCAACTCACGCCCGGTGGGATCGTGCACCGCACTGTCGGAGAGGAAGTTCTGGTGCAGCAGCGTTGCTTGCGCACCGGTGTCCTGGGTGCCGGGTGACCAGCTTTCTTGCCACGCCGTCTGACGCGCCGCCAGCACCCCACGGCGATCTGCTTCCTGGTAGCCGCCGAGCGTCAACGTGCCGAGCAGCAGCAACGACAGCGCGGAGGCGCCAACCGCAAACTCGACCATGCTCTGGCCTGCCTCGCGATTCATGGCTGCAGCGCGAACGGATCGATCGACAAGCCG
>DATKBK010000080.1:0-3524 GCA_035514045.1 Steroidobacteraceae bacterium
CCTGGTCGCACTGATGAGCCGGTTCGCGGGCGAGCTGCTGCACCGCATGTCACGCTGAGCCTTCCTTGAACACGCCGAAGCCGCGCACTCTCGCCTGACGGCGTTGCGTGCGCGGGCCTGTCCACGGTGGCGATCGGGCTGTTGCCGACCTACGCCAGCATCGGCGTGCTCGCACCGCTGCTGCTGGCGCTGTGCCGATTCGGGCAGGGGCTGGGGCTGGGCGGGGAGTGGGGCGGCGCGGTGTTGCTGGCGACCGAGAACGCACCGCCTGGCAAGCGCGCCTGGTACGGCATGTTCCCGCAGCTGGGCGCGCCGATCGGGTTCTTCCTTGCGACCGGCGTGTTCCTGCTGCTGACGGCCGTGCTGGACGACGCGGCATTCTTCGCCTGGGGCTGGCGCGTGCCGTTCGTGGGCAGCGCGGTGCTGGTGTTCCTGGGGCTCTGGGTACGGCTCAGGCTCACCGAGACGCCCGCGTTCCAGCGTGCGATCGAGCAGGATGAGCGCGTGCGGTTGCCGATGCTGGTCGTATTCGCACGACACCCGCGCGCGTTGCTGGCGGGCACGTTCTCGGCGCTGGCCACGTTCGTACTGTTCTATCTGATGACGGTATTCGCGCTGAGTTGGGGCACGACGGCGCTGGGCTACACGCGCGACGAGTTCCTGTGGCTGCAGATGATGGGCGTGCTGCTGTTCGCCGCGACCATCCCGCTGGCGGCGCTGTATGCCGACCGGCATGGTGCACGCTCGGCGATGATCGTCGCGACGCTGGCGATCCTCGCCTTCGGCGTCGTGTTCGCGCCGCTGTTCGTCGCCGGCAGCCTCGGCGGCACGATGCTGTTCCTGGCGCTCGGACTGGCGTTGATGGGGCTGACCTACGGCCCACTGGGCACGCTGCTGGCGGGAATGTTCCCGACCGCGGTGCGCTACACCGGTGCCTCGCTGGCATTCAACCTGTCGGGAATCCTCGGCGCTTCGCTGGCGCCCTACGTCGCCACCTGGCTGGCGCTCAATCACGGGCTGGCTTACGTCGGCTATTACCTGGCCGCAGCGGCGGTCTTGACCCTGGCCGCGTTGCTGGCGGTCCCGCGGCACGCGCACACGTGACGGCTGCGCCAGCAGGGCTTGCCAGCGGCTTCACTTGTCGGCGCTACGATGGCTCTCGCCAAAGCCCCGCCGACCGAGGCCCGCCATGACCGACAACCCCATCCAGATCGCGTGCCCGCACTGCAGCGCGATCAACCGCCTGCCGCCAGCTCGCCTTGGCGAGGCGCCGGGCTGCGGCAAATGCCACCGGCCGCTGTTCACCGGCGAGCCGGTTGCGCTGACTTCGGCCAACTTCGACCAGCATGCGCACCGAAGCGAACTGCCATTGCTGGTCGACTTCTGGGCGCCGTGGTGCGGGCCGTGCAAGACCATGGCACCGCAGTTCACGGCGGCAGCCAGGTCGCTGGAGCCGCAGGTCCGCCTGGCCAAGCTCGACACCGAGGCGGAGCCTGCGCTGGGCGCGCGCTACAACGTCCGCAGCATCCCCACGATGGTGCTGCTGCACGCGGGCAACGAGATCGCACGCCAGTCGGGGGTGATGGGTACCCACCAGATCGTGGGCTGGGCGCAGTCGCAACTGATCCGCGCCTGATCGCGATCGCGATGCCCGAGCGCGACCCGGCGACACGACCCGATCCGCCACCGGTCAGGCCACCCGAACCCAACCCGGCCGACTGCTGTGGCGAAGGCTGCGTGCGCTGCATCTGGGATGTGCATGCAGACGCGATGGAGCGCCATGAGGCCGCGCTTGCCGCCTGGCGGGCGCGGCAGCCGGAGGATGGCTGAGCGCGGCTATTGCGCGGCCTCGGCACCGCCGGCAGGGCGTCCGCCAGCGGAGGCACGCACGTGCTCGAGGTGGGTCAGGTACACGCGCAGGTCGAACTCGAGCTGGTGATAATCGGGCGCCATGTGCGCGCACAGCTGGTAGAAGGGCTTGTTGTGCTCGCGTTCCTTCAGGTGCGCCAGTTCGTGCACCACGATCATCCGCAGGAACTCCGCCGGGGCGTCGCGGAACACGCTGGCGATGCGGATCTCGCGGCTGGCCTTGAGCTTGCTGCCCTGCACCCGCGACACCGTGGTGTGGGTGCCCAGCGCATGCCGCACCACCTGCAGTCTGTTGTCGAACACGACCTTGTTGAGTGGCTCGGTCTTGCGCAGGTAGCGGTCCTTGATCGCGACGGTGTACTCGTACAGCGCCTTGTCGTTGCGGACGGCGTGGGCCTGGGCGTACTTGTCGCGCAGCCAATCGCCGAGGCGGTCGGCTGCGATCAGTTCGCGCACCTGCGCCTGCACCTGATCGCTGTAGCCGGCGAGGTATTTCATCGTCATGCATCGCACGATACGGCAGTGCCTTCAGCGATGCTCATTCGCCGCAACGGCCAGACGCGCGGTTGATCGCAGCCTCAGCCGCCGCGCGCCGTGGCGCTCCTGCCGCCGCGCGCTTCCTCCAGCAAGGCCAGGACTGCGCTTGCTGCCTGCTTGGATGAAGCGGGGTTCTGGCCGGTGACCAGATGCCCGTCGGTGATGGCATAGGGCTGCCAGTCATCCTGCCTGGAGTACTCGCCGCCGTTCTTCCTGAGCATGTCCTCCACCAGGAACGGCACCACATCGGTCAGCCCGACCGCGGCCTCCTCGGTATTGGTGAACCCGGTAACCGACTTGCCCTTCACCAGTGGCAGTCCATCAGGGCCCCTGGCGTGGCGGAACACCGCCGGCGCGTGGCAGACCGCCGCGACCGGCTTGCCGGCGGCGTACGTGGATTCGATCAGGCCGATCGAGTCGAGGTCTTCTGCCAGGTCCCACAGCGGTCCATGGCCGCCGGGGTAGAACACCGCATCGAAATCATCCGATACGACATCGCTGAGCCTGTGCGTCGACGCGAGCGCGGCGGTGGCCTCGGAGTCGGCGCGGAAACGCCGGGTCGCGGTCGTCTGCGCGTCATCGGCATCGCTCTTCGGGTCCAGCGGCGGCCGCCCGCCATGCGGCGAAGCGAGCACCACCTCGGCCCCGGCATCCCTGAACACGTAGTACGGCGCGGCGAATTCCTCCAGCCAGAAGCCGGTCTTCCCGCCGGTCTTGCCCAGCTCGGCGTGGGAGGTCAGGACCATCAGGATCTTCATCGGCAGCTCCGCCACGGGGGACATGCACGCTAGCAGCGGCGGCGCTAAACCCGCGTGATCCGTGGCATCCAGCCCTTGCCAGGGTTGGTGTGCTCGGTCCGCGGGCACGCATGCCCCGGGCGCGGAGGCCGTGGCGTACAGCCGGGTCGTGTAACTATATGCAGCCCTGGCCGCCAATTCGTGGCTGTCACGCACGTACAGGACCGCATGAAGACCCCCACTGGCCTGCAGGCATTGATCGACGACGGCGTGATCGACCAGGTCATGCGCCCGCTCAAGAGCGGCAAGGAAGCGGCTGTCTACGTGGTCCGCGCCGGCGGCGAAGTGCGCTGCGCCAAGGTCTACAAGGACATGGCACAG
>DATKBK010000081.1:0-6046 GCA_035514045.1 Steroidobacteraceae bacterium
CGGCTGCTGGCGCGGATCTGCGAGCGCTTCGCGGTGGACGAGCACGATCTGGTCGCGCGCTATGGTGGCGAGGAGTTCGTGCTGCTGCTTCCCGGGCGCACCCTGGATGCCGCGATCGCGCAGGGCGAGGCGCTGCGGCGCGCGGTGGTGGAGGAAGCGTTGGCCCATCCGGCTTCGCCATTGGCGCCGCATGTGACGATCAGCGTCGGCGTCGCGGCGTTGGTGCCGTCCGCCGAAGCCTCGGCCGCGCAACTGGTGGCCGCCGCCGACCGGGCGATGTACGACGCCAAGGCCGGCGGCCGCGACCGGGTGGCGTGGTGCGCACCAGCCTGATCGCCCACTGCTAGTACTACTGCGGTAGTTGACTCCCGTCATCCGATCGTGTTGAATCGGGCTACTAACTAGGTAGTAGCTGACCCATGCGAATTTCCCTGGCCGAACGCGAGGCACAACTCATGGAAGTGCTGTGGGACCGCGGTCCTTCCCTCGTCAACGAAGTGCAGGCCGCGCTCCGGGATGAGCTGGCTTACACCACCGTCCTGACGATGCTTCGCAAGCTTGAGGCCAAAGGCTACGTCGGGCACGCCGAAGAAGGGCGCGCGCATCGTTACCACGCCCTGATCGACCGGGGCGCGGCGCGGGAGGGCGCGATCAGTTCGCTGGTCTCAAGGCTGTTCAAGGGTTCGTCCGAAGCACTGCTGCTGCATCTGGTGGAGCGCGAAAAGCTGAGTCAGCGACAAGTGCAGCGCATTGAAGAACAACTACGCAAGGTGTCCGGAAAGGAGAAGTCGTGATGTGGCAGGTCATGATCTATGCGAACGCCGTGGCGCTCGCGCTGAGCCTGGTGGGACACTGCGAGGAACGTCTGGCAGCGATGGGCAAGCTGGCCCGGCGCTACATCTGGCCGCTCACCATGGTGCTCTCACTGAGTTGGGCTGCAGCCGGAGTACTGTGGTGGGGGAAGGCAACGCCGGCCACGCCCGCTTCGTTCGCTGCGGCGCCCGCGCTGCAGCTCGCCTCCGCCGCGCAGGAAGGTGGGCGCCTTGAGACTGACTCAACGGTGGTTGTAGATGATTCCGCGACAGTAGTACCGGTGACAACTCCGGTGTGGTCACCTCCGTCCGACCGGACCTTGCTCGCTGTATGGGCGGCCGCGTCCGGCCTGCTGCTGCTGTATCTCGTTGGCGCGAATTCACAGCTGCGTCGACGCGCAGCCCGCTGGCAGCGTGCCGTGGTGCTCGGTCGCGACGTGCTGGTCAGCGAAGCCGTTGGTCCGGCGTTGCTGGGGGCTTGGCGTCCCCGCATCGTGGTGCCCGGCTGGTTCTTGACGGAGCCGTCCGCCACCCAGGCGCTCATCCTGCATCACGAGGGGCAGCACATCTCGGCACGCGATCCGTTACTTCTGCGCCTGGCATTGCTGGTCGCAGTGATCGTGCCGTGGAATCTGCCGCTGTGGTGGCAACTGAAGCGTCTGCGCCACAGTATCGAGCTGGACTGCGACGCGCGGGTGTTGCGCGATGGCGCCGCACCAGCCGCATACGGTGAGGTGTTGCTGGCCGTCACCCGGCGCAGCAGCAACATACCTTCGGGGCTGGTCGCCATGGGGACACCCGTTTCCGCGCTGGAGCGTCGCATCGGGAACCTGGCCGCAGCGCCTGCGCGTCATTCCCTCGTGCGCGCTGCCGTCGCGCTGTTGTTCGGGGCGTTGGGTATTGGCGCGGCCATTGGGCTCGAAGCACCACCGTCGCCGCTCAACACAACAGCGAATCTCCCGAGATTGCTGCCGCCGGATCTCGGCAACCGTTCCGGTCCGCGCGGCGTGATCCTTCGGGCGCTGGCCGGTCAGCACCCGGAACTGATGAATGGACCGGCGCTGGATAGCCAGGCGATTGTTTCCCTGACACTGCGTGCAGACGGCAGCGTGGAGAGCAGTGAGTTGCGTCGCGTGGAGCCGGGCGATCTTGCGAGCAGGGATCTGGCAAATAGTATTGCGACGCGGCCGATGGGCTCTGCAGCTGGCATAATGTCGTTCGCCAGGGGCGAGGCAATGCCGGATGGCACGACGCTCACGAGCCGGCTGATTGTCTCGTACGCCGTACGGCCTGCCAACTATGACCCGACCCGGTCAGTGGAACGCGTGCATCAGGCAATGCTCGCTGCACACCCCGAGCTCCTGCTGCCGCTGAACGCCGATACGTTCAATCGCGTGACGGTCTACATGACAGAGGATGGAAGAATCGACCGCCATGCCGTCGAGCTTCGCCGCAGGGAGGACCTGCGCCCCTATGGTGATATCGAACCCGCCAACTTTGGTCGACTGTGGCAGCCGCTGGGTCTCGAACCGGAACAGCTCGGGACAATGGGGATCACCAATATCAGCCAAAGCAGGATGCGGACCGAAACCGCACCCGACGGCACCGTCCGCCAGATTGCCGAGCCGCCGATGGGGATGATAGTGCGGTACGCGTGGCCACGCCGTCCCGGAGAGCCTATGGGAGGCACGCCGTCGAGCCCGGCCGCGGAAGGATTGTCGAATCTTGTCTCATTCACGCACACGGATGCGGCCCGGGTGGTCGAGCATCATTTGCCGAACGCCCTCAATGATCAGGGAACCTCGACCGAAGGAACGCCCTGGCTGGTACTCTCACGCGATGGACAGGTGGTCCGAAGTGGTTATCTGTCGCCGCAGCCAGAGCGCGCGCTCACCATGGCAAGACTGCAGGCGGAGCTCCCCGACCTGAAGCTGGCGGAGTCTTTCCCGATGACGGTTGTCAAGCAGTACGCAGTCAGTTACTCGTATAGCGTGCTGCTCGCGTGGCTTGCGCCCGAGACGGGAATCGAGACAACGCGGCCGTGATCCCAAGGAGGAAACAAGTTATTGAAATCGCGGTGTCTGTACGGTCGTACCTCGCAAGTCGGCGCACCGCGTTCAACCCTTTACGTCTCCTCAAGGTCATGAATTCGGCGTTGCAGATCTGATCACCCTGACTCGCTCGGCAATAAACGCCCGCCGACCTGACGACTTGACCAGTTCCGTGTATTCCTTCAGGCGCTGCCACTGAAAGCGGTGCGGAATCGTGAGTTCGGGCAGCCTCGAGAACACGCGTGATCTTCCCGGTGCGAGATATAACACGTCGAAAAGCGCCTTCTCGGGAATCGCGATCTTGGCTTCGGACGCGGAGGATAGCTCGAATCCAGCGAAGAGCTCCGGCGGCATGCGGTGGAAGGAGATCGTGCCCACTGGAGTCCGGAGACGGCGAGGTCGCCCCAGGGTGATGGCATAGAGGACCGAAGGGATCTGCTCGATCAGGCCGTGATGAAACAACGCCGATTGCAGAGAGATATATGCCGGGTAGGGGGCCGAGATCAGTTCAGGCAGCGCATGACGGTCGATTTTCTGGTTGACCAACCATCGACCGCGGCTCAGATGGACGATCATCCCCTCGGCAGCAAGACGTCGAAGGATCGTGGTCGCGTTGCTTGCGGAGACCTGCAGTAGCGCGGCAACGTCGCGCGTTTCAACGGCCGGGGCCGCCAGCGTTTGCAATCGCTGCAGGGCGTCGATCTGGTTCATTGCCGCAGCGTCTGCAAGCGGTTGACTACTTGCTCCTGTAGCGCGTTCCACGCCTGTCTACTTCCGTAGTGGTCCTGATACTCAGGCTCCAGGAATGCAAGGACCTGGCCAGCGAACGCGTCGTAGTCGACCGCCAATGCATTGTCAGTAGCGGCGGCCAGGTTGGCGGCCGCTGTTGCGGGTAGAGGCCGTTCGGCTCCTCCCGCATCCAGTAACAACTTCAGATCAAACACATCCCGCGATTGGACCTGTTCACGCAAAGCCAGAGCCGAAACCTTCTGGGCCAATGCGCTATGCACGGTGTAATGCTGCACGATCACGGGATAGAGTCGGTACGTCCGGATAATCCCCGCATCCACGGGTTCCACCGCTGTGTCATCCGCCAGACCGCGGCGCGAGAATTCGATCTTCGTCGGCACTTCGGAACCGGACTCAGTCATACGCAGGGTCAGCTTCCAGCGCTGCGTTGTCCCGGCCTGCTTGGGTTGAGCGATCTTTGCCAGTTCGATTCCCTGAGCTCGCAGCGGCTGCAGGAGGGCTGGTGCCTCCAGCAGGCGACTTACGTTGTTCTGGAGGGTGCCAACAGCCATCGTATGGATGTCCAGATCCAGGTCTTCCGAGTACCGGATGCTCTTCAGGTAGAACCGCAGATTGCAGCCTCCCTTGAGGGCAAAAAGCGCTTTGTCCACGCGCGCGCCGAACGCCCGCAGGAACATCAGATGGAAGATCTCGATGGTTTGGCGTTCAGTCCACATGGTTCCCACATTACGAGAAATCGACATATATGTCGACTACACGTAATGTGATTTGCCACCCAGGGCGCCGGCTGGCCATCGCGGACATAGCCCCGCCCAGTCACAGGCAGCTAGAATCGCCTCCCCGTGGACCGTCACCAGATCCAGTTTCCACCCAAGCACCTGGCACTGCGCGAGGATGTGCATCAGCTCGGCGCGATGGTGGGCGAGATGCTGCGCGAGCAGGGTGGCGAGGAGCTCTACATGCTGGTCGAGGGCGACCGGCGCAAGGCCATCGAACGTCGCGAAGACGGCCAGTTCCGGCCCGAGGAGCTGCTGCTGCGGGTTGCGGGCCGGCCGCCGGCAGTGGCCCGCGACCTGGTGCGCGCCTTCTCCACCTGGTTCCAGGCCGTCAATCTGGCTGAAAAGGTGCACCGCATCCGTCGCCGCCGCGAGTACTTTCTCGCCGACGGCGGCAAACCACAGCCCGGCGGCATCGAGGATGCACTTGGCCAGCTGAAGGCGCAGGGCCTGACCCTCGACCAGATGCTGCAACTGCTGGGGTCGCTGTGCATCCACCCGGTGCTCACGCCGCATCCCACCGAATCCACGCGCCGCACCCAGCTGCGGCGTCAGGGTCGCATGGCCGATGCGCTGCTCGAGCGGCTCAACCCCAACCTTGATCCACAGGAGCAGCGGCACGTCTGGACGCGGCTGCGCATCGAGCTGACTACCGGCTGGCAGACCGAGGAACACCAGCGCCAGAGCCTCACCGTGGCCGATGAGCGCGAATACGCGATGTTCCACCTCGCCGAGGTGATGTATCGCATCGTGCCGCGCTTCTACGAGGAGGTCGGCGTCGCGCTGCAAAACATCTATGGGGTGGAACTGTCCGGCATCGAACCGCCGGTGGTGCTGAGCTTCGGCAGCTGGGTGGGCGGCGACATGGAAGGTGCGCCGGACGTCAATGCCAAGACCATTCGCGAAACCCTGGCGCGCCAGCAGCGCGTGATCATCAACGAGTACTACAGCGACTGCCTGGAGCTGTCGCAGCTGCTGTCGCAGAGCGCCAGCCGCGTGGGCGTGTCGGCCGACCTGCGCCGGCGCATCGAGGAATACACCACGCTGCTGCCGGGCGCGCGGTCCGTGGCGCCGGCACGCCACGACCAGATGCCCTACCGCATCTACTTCGCCCAACTGGCCGAGCGCCTGCGCAAGACCTGGGAAGCGAGCGCTGGCGGCTACGAGCGCGCGGCGCAGTTGCGCGCCGACCTGGTGGTCGCGGCGCAGAGCCTGCAGGCCCATCGCGGCGCCAACGCCGGCCACCAGCTGGTGCGCCGCCTGCTGCTTCGGGTCGATACCTTCGGCTTCCACCTGGCGACGCTGGAGCTGAAGCAGCGGGCTGACGTGCATCACCGCGTGATCGCCCAAGGCATCGACGATCCGCAGTGGTTGCAGCGACCGCGCAGCGAACGTACCACGCTGCTGGCCGATATCCTGCGCCGCAATGCCGGCCCGGTGGCGCCGCTGGATGCACTCTCGCGCCGCACCCTGGCCGTGTTCGAGGCAGCCATGCAGTGCCGGATGCGCTATGGCACGCGCGCCATCGGCGAATACGTCGTGGCTGCAGCCGAGGGGCCCGACGATGTGCTGGCGCCGCTGGTGCTGGCGCGCTGGGCAGGCGTGGACGACCGCAAGTCCGGCTCGGTGGGCATGGACTTCGCGCCCCTGTTTGAAT
>DATKBK010000082.1:0-6892 GCA_035514045.1 Steroidobacteraceae bacterium
GGTTTGACGATGGCGGAATACTTCCGCGACGAGAAGAACGAAGCCGGCAAGGGCCGCGATGTGCTGTTCTTCATCGACAATATTTATCGGTACACATTGGCGGGTACTGAAGTGTCGGCGCTGCTGGGCCGCATGCCCTCCGCCGTGGGTTACCAGCCCACGCTGGCAGAAGAAATGGGCGTGCTGCAGGAGCGCATCACCTCCACCAAGACCGGCTCGATCACGTCGATCCAGGCCGTGTACGTGCCCGCGGACGACCTGACCGATCCTTCGCCCGCCACCACGTTCGCTCACCTTGATGCGACCGTCGTGCTGAGCCGCAACATCGCCGCGCTGGGCATCTACCCGGCCGTGGATCCGCTCGATTCCACCAGCCGCCAGCTCGACCCGCTGGTGATCGGCGAGGAGCACTACAACACCGCGCGCGGTGTGCAGGGCGTGCTGCAGAAGTACAAGGAACTGCAGGACATCATCGCCATCCTCGGCATGGACGAGCTGTCGCAGGAGGACAAGCAGACCGTGTTCCGGGCGCGCAAGATCCAGCGCTTCCTGTCGCAGCCGTTCAACGTGGCCAAGGTGTTCACCGGACAGGATGGCAAGATCGTGCCGCTGGCCGAGACCATCCGCGGCTTCAAGGGCATCCTCAATGGCGACTACGATCATCTGCCCGAGCAGGCCTTCTACATGGTCGGGTCGATTGATGAGGCCGTCGAGAAGGCGAAGACCCTGAACTAGGGGTCGAAGCAACACGCAACGAAGCGAGCACGAACATGGCTGGAAAAACCATTCACGTCGACATCGTCAGCGCCGAAGGCGAGATCTTCGCTGGCGAGGCCGAGGTCGTGTTCGTGCCGGCCTCCGAGGGCGAGCTGGGCATCACGCCGCGGCATGCGCCGCTGCTCACGCTGATCAAGGCGGGCGAGGTGCGGGTGAAGACCGCCGAGGGCGAGCACTCGGTGTTCGTCGGCGGCGGGGCGCTGGAGGTGCAGCCGACGCGCGTCACCATCCTCGCCGACACCGCCGTGCGCGCGCATGACATCGACGAGGCCGCGGCACTGGCTGCGAAGCAGCGCGCCGAAGAGGCGCTGGCCAGCAAGGAAGACAAGATCGACCAGGCCAAGGCGCTGGCCGAGCTGGCGCAGGCCGCCGCGCAGCTGAAATTGCTCGAGAAGATTCGCAAGACCCGCGGCTGAGCCGCGGCACGCCGCGGCGGGGAAGTCGACGCATTGCAATTGCGCAGGGATTGCGCTACCTATCGGCTGGAGTCCCCCACTCAGCACCAACATGAACACCAACAAGGGTGCCGGAAGCCAGCTGCCGCTGTTTCACATTGTCGGCTTCACCGGCCACCGGCAGATCGAGAATTCCCCGGCGATCTCGCAGGCCATCGGCGAGGCGCTGGATTTCCTGCGCGCCAGCGCCGGCGGCGAGTGGGTGGCGCTGGCCTCGGTGGCCGAGGGTGGCGATCAGCTGTTCGTGCACCAGGCGCTGCAACGGAAGATGTCCTGGCACGCCATCCTGCCGCTGCCGGCGCGGGATTTCGCGACCGACTTCGCGCCCGCGCAGTGGAAGGAAGTCGAGGCCATGCTGCGGCGGGCGGAGCATCTGCAGGTGGCCAACGATGAAGGCCCCCGTGAAGATGCCTACCTCGACTGCGGCCTGGAGACCGTAACGGGTTCCGACGTGCTGATCGCTGTGTGGGACGGCGAGCCGGCGCGCGGCAAGGGCGGTACCGCGAACATCGTGGAGTTCGCACGTTCCATCGGGCGACCGATCATCATCATCGACGCCGCAACCGCGCAGCGCCGGATCGAGAACTGGGACCGGTTCGACCAGCAGGACATCGCGCTGACCAGCCTGAACCGCCTGCCGGATGCGCGCACCTGGGGCGGCAATCCGTTCATGGCGCCCGATGAGGTGTTCGCGTTCCAGCAGAAATGCGATTTCGAAGCCACGCGCAGTGCGCCAGGCGTACGACGCATGACGGTTTCCACAGTGCTGCTGCATGTGTTTGCCACCTTCATCGCCGCCGCCACGCTGGCCTGGAGCCTGCACCTGGCGGCACTGGCGTGGGCCAAGTTCCTGTGCCTGGGGATGGGCGTTGTGGCGGCATTCGTGCTGGGCCGGCGCATGCACTCGGAGCGCAGCTGGGTGCGCTGCCGGCTGGCAGCGGAGTTCTGCCGCTCGGCGCTGGCCACCTGGGGCCTGCCGCGCGCCACCAACCTGCTGCAGAACCTCGACCTGCCAGTGGTCCACCATCTGGCGCGATCTCTGCGCGTGCTGCATGCGCGGGCCGCCGCCGCCAGTCCGATGCCGATCGAGGAGTTCCAGCGCATCTACCGCGAGAAGCGCATCGAGGACCAGCTGGCCTACTACCGCAGGCAGGAGCAGCGGGCGCTGCCCATGCTGCGCAAGCTGCGCCGCACCTTCCACATTGCCACCGTGCTCGCCATGGCCTGCGTGGCGAGCTACGCGATCACGCTGTCGATGCATGTGCCCGTGCCCGGCTGGATCGAGACCTTCGTGTTCAGCTTCCTGCCGATCTCGCTGCCGGTGGCCGCAGCCGCAACGATCTCGATCATCTCCATCAACGACCTGCAGCGCCGCGTTGCCCGCTATCGGGACATGCAGGCCACATTGCATTCAAGCCTGGCGCAGATCTCGCACTGCGGCACCTGGAACAGCCTTGAGCGGGTGGTGCTGGGCACCGAGCGCGCGCTGCTGCAGGAAGTGATCGAGTGGCATTCGCTGGCCAGCTTCAGCGAATCGCACTGAGCCCGCGCCGTGGAGCAGCAAGAGTACAAATACCGCGCGTTCATCAGCTACAGCCATCGCGATGAGCTCTGGGCGCGGTGGCTGCACCGCAGCATCGAAGCCTACCGCGTGCCGCGGCACCTGGTTGGCCGCGACACGCCGCACGGTCCCATTCCCGCGCGGCTGACGCCCGTATTCCGCGACCGCGACGAGTTGCCCAGTGCCACCAGCCTTGGCGCCATTCTGAATGCTGCGCTGCAGCGGTCGCAGTTCCAGATCGTCATCTGCTCCACCGCCTCGGCAAAGTCGCATTGGGTCAACGAGGAGATCCTCGGCTTCAAGCGGCTGGGGCGCGAGGATCGGATCTTCTGCCTGCTGATCGACGGCGAGCCCGGGGCCTCGTTCGTGCCGGGCTTGGCCGCCATGGAATGCTTCGCGCCGGCGCTGCTGTACACCATGGGCGCCGATGGCCAGCTCACCACCACGCGCAGCGAGCCCATCGCGGCCGATGCGCGCAAGGGCAAGGATGGGCGGCTCGACGCGCGCCTGAAGATCATTGCCGGCATGCTCAATGTCGGACTCGACGAACTGAAGCAGCGCGAGGCGCAGCGGCGCCGGCAGCGGGTCACGCTCATGCTCACTGCTTCGACCACCGGCATGCTCATCACCTCCGGCCTGGCCACCACCGCCTGGCTGCAGAGCAAGGAAGCCCAGCGGCAGCGCGTGGTGGCCGAGGAGAAGGCCGAGGAAGCCAGCCAGATCGCGGACTACATGGTTCGCCTGTTCAAGGTGTCCGACCCCAACGAGGCACTGGGCAATACCATCACGGCACGCGATCTTCTCGACAAGGGTGCGCGCACCATCGAGACCGAGCTTGCCGACCAGCCCGCCGTCCAGGCAACGATGATGGACACGATGGGAACCGTGTACAGCAGCCTGGGCCTGTTCGACACCGCGCTGCCGCTGATGCGGCAGGCGCTGACCAACCGACGCGAGCTGTTCGGGCCGCAACACGAGGCGGTGGCGCAATCGCTCAACAGCCTCGGCACAGCGCTCACGCTCACTGCGGACTACACCGAGGCGGAGCGCAACCTGAGCCAGGCGCTGAGCATCCGGCAGGTGGTGAAGGGCAAGGAGAGCGCAGAAGTCGCAGCCACGCTGTCGTCGCTGGCTGAACTCAAATCTGCCAAGGGCGAGTACTCCGCAGGCACGCCGCTCATCGAGGAGGCGCTGCGAGTGCGGCGCAAGCTGTATGGGGACCGCCATCCGCTGGTGGCGGAAAGCATTGCCAACCTGGGGCAGAACCTCGGCGAGCGTGGCGAGCTGAAGCAGGCCGAGGCGGAGATGCGGCGCGCGCTGGCCATGCAGCGCGAGCTGCATCCCGGGGTGCATACGGAGCTGGCCGAGGCCATCAACAACCTGGCCTGGGTGCTGATGCAGCTGAACAGCACCGAGGAAGCGGAGACCCTGTACGTCGAGGCGCTGGCGATGATGCGCAAGCTGCAGGGCGAGAAGCACCAGGACGTTGCCACCATGCTGAACAACATCGGCTACGCGCGCGAGGTGCGCGGCGATTACGCCGCAGCGGAAACCGCCTACACGGAGGCGCTGGCCATGAACCGCGAGACGCGCGGCGAGCGGCATCCCGAGACCATACTCAACACGGCCAACCTCGCGTTCGTGAAGTATGCAAAGGGGCAGCGCACCGAAGCCATCCGGTTGCTGCGGACGGCACTGGAGCTGCGGCGCCAGGTGCAGGGCGCCAGGCATCCCGACGTTGCCGGCGATGCGGCCAGCCTGGCCTACTGGCTGATCGACCAGCAGCAATACGGTGAAGCCACGCAGCTCATCGAAGAGAGCCTGGCCATCCGGCGCGAGAAACTGGGCGAGAAACATCCCGCCGTTGCCACCGCGCTGGCCGTGAAGTCCAGCCTGCTGCTGGCCCAGCGCCGCTACCGCGAGGCAGCGGCGCAAGCCGAGGAAGCACAGAAGATCCTCACGCCCGAGTTCGATGCCGCCAACTGGCAGATGGCCATGGCCATGAATGCGCATGGTGCCGCGCTGGCCGGGCTGGGCCAGTTTGCGCAGGGCGAGCGCCTGCTGAAGGACAGCCTCGCCGGACTGAAGGACGCGCCGCTTTCCGGGCTGTACGAGGTGGGCCAGCGACGGCTGGCCGAGCTGTACGCGGCCTGGGGCAAGCCGGAACAGACCGGGGAGCGGGTTCAGCCGTAAGGGCTTTACATATTCTCTACGTCATTTGGAGTAGTGACGCCCGTCACATTTCCGTGCTTCCATCGTCGGTGCTGGCGTCGTTAATCATCCCAGCGGCAGGGAGCTCCCCGTGAACAACAATAAAGTGACCTGGGTGACGCGCCCGCTGGCGTGTCTGTTGATCCTGTGCGCGTCCAGTCTTGCCATGCCGGCAAGCGCCTCCACCACCCAGCAGATACTGGACCGGGTGATGGTCTTCTCGCCGCATGGCGTGATCAACCTGGCAACGGGCAACACCCAGCGCCCGCCGGACTTCACTGACCTGGAAATCGCCGGCAGCAGCTTCAGCACCTGCGCGCTCACTGCTGTCAGTGGCCTGTATTGCCTCGACGGCAGGTCGCTGCGCAACTGGGCAAATCCCACCAGCATTGCCCAGGGCGTAGAGGTGCTCAATTGCGCCGACCCGGGGCTGAAACTGGACAACAAGCCTGACGCCTGCACCAGCATGACCGTGGACCAGTCCGGCGCAATCTGGCTGGCGGGCAAGAAGAAGAGCAAGCACGCCGTCATCAAGGTGGTGAAGAAGGGCGCTGCATGCCCGGGCGCTGCATGGGCAACGCTGGCTGGTGGCCAGCTATGCGCGCTGGAGTACTACAGCGGTCGCCCATTGCTGATCGACATCACGCCGATCGACGGCGATGCCGCCGAAGCCTTTCGCGCCTGCGCCGGCTGCGTGCCGCAGGCCGGCGTGCTAGGCATGGAGGAGCGCAAACATGCCGTATTCTTCCCGGATCCCAAGGCGGCCGCGCCGATCACTGTCGTATCCAGCCGCGACTGGGGCCTCAGCGGCAAGGAGCTGCTGCAGGACGTGGCGCTGCTGCAGGTGACCAATGGCGGCTCGATCGACAGCTATGTCATCGCCACTACCAGCAGCGGAAGGATCCTGGCGAAGAATCCCGCTGTGCCTGGCGCGGCCCGCCAGTTGTTCAGTATTCCGGCCGAGCGCAAGCCCGGTTCCCAGTCCTGCAGCAGCGATGCACAGCAGTATGGGCTGCGCGCGAGCTCGACCGCCGCGCTGGTGTTCGTCAGCGACCGCAACTATTGCCAGGTGCTGGTGCTGCAGCCGGACTCCGGCGCATTGGGCGCACTGGTCAATGTGCAGGAGAACGGTGTCGACGTGGTGCTCAGCACGGTGGACACGACGGCAAATCCGGAGCTGGTGTTCCCGCCGATCGGCCTTGCTGTCGCGCCGGGCATCAGCTTCGAGCTGACGATCTGCAGGCTGACCTGCACCGTGGTGCTGGGCAAGGGCGGTGCAAAGGCGGCCACGTTCGAGAACATGCAACTGGTCGATGAGAATGTCTCGGGCGCCACGCTGTTCCAGATCAAGGGCATTCCCGACTGCCGCTACCTGAGCGCAGCGGACTATCCGGATTGCGGCCTGCCTGGCGTGATCGTCACCGGCGTGCCGGACGCGGATGGCAATGTGCTGTGCGCCGGCGCATGTCCGCCGGCGGCGCAATGGCTCAATGTGACACCGATGCTGCCCACCATCGTGGGCAGTGCCTTCACCGCCAGTCGCGGCGGTGACGCGACGCTGCCGCCGCTACTGATCTCACCGCAACACCGCGGCCAACTGCGCAACGGCCACGTCTTCGAGGCGCTGTTCGTGGTCACGCATCCCCAGGCGCGCTTCCTGGGCACCTTCACCGCCGAGTACGACGTACCCGCGCTGGAAAACTCCGCGGAAAGCCTGGGCTGCCTGCCGGATCCCTCGAACCTGCTGGCCTGGGACATCGCCAGCGACGTTTCGGAGGTGTATGTCAGCACCGGCGGCCGGTATGTCGACATGCTCATCAACACCGGTTGCGGCAGCCTGAAGGGCACCGGCGTGCGCGTGTCCCTGCTGCCCTACAACCTCGAGATC
>DATKBK010000083.1:0-2676 GCA_035514045.1 Steroidobacteraceae bacterium
CGCCGGCATGCGGATTCAGGCCGCATACGCCGATACGCGGCTGCGCCAGGTTCCAGCGCCGCGCGAAATCCTGCTGCAGGATGTCGAGCACTTCATCGAGCAGTTGCCCGGTGATGGCCCGGCTCACCTGCGTCAGGGGCAAATGCGTGGTGGCCAGCGCCACCTTCAGCGCGCCCGCGGCCAGCAGCATCACCGGACGGGACACGCCGCAGGCGGCGGCCAGGTATTCAGTGTGGCCGGTGAAGGCAATGCCGGCATCGTTGATGATGCTCTTCTGTACCGGCGCGGTGACCATGGCGTCGAACTCGCCGCTGCGGCAGCCGGCCAGCGCGCGATCCAGCAGCTGCAGCACCCAGCGCGCATTGCGCGTGTCCAGCCGGCCGGCCTGTGCGGGTGCTGCCAACGGCACATGCTCGACGTGCAGGCCAATATCCGGCAGCGCCACTCGAAGTTGCCGTGCGCGTGCCGCCAGCAGCTCCCGGTCGGCCAGCAGCACGACGTCGACGGGTGCGCGCTGGGCGGCCAGCGCCTGGGCGGCCAGCAGGCAGATGTCCGGGCCGATACCGGCCGGTTCGCCGCAGGTCAGTGCCAGCCGCGGCCGCTTGCCGTCCACGACTCAGTTGAGATCGGTATCGATGAAGGACTGGTCGCGCAGCTGTTGACGCCAGATTTCCAGATCCTGATCCGCCTTGCCGATCCGCAGCTGGTTGAAGGCGCGCTCGCGCAGCATGTCTTCGGTGACGTCGAACTGGCGGCGGCCCAGCACCTGCACGATGTGCCAGCCATACTCCGTCTGGAAGGGTGCGCTGATCTCGCCATCCTTCAGCGGCGCCATCGCGGCTTCGAACTCGGGCTCAAAAAAGCCGGGGCCGCGCCAATCCAGGTCGCCGCCATTGACCGCCGAGGCGGGGTCCTCGGACATGCTCGAGGCGAACACGGCGAAGTCCTCGCCCGCCAGCACCCGCTCGCGCAGGCCGGCCAGCCGCAGCGCCACCGTCGCGTCGTCCTGCAGCGCGTTGGTGGTGAGCAGGATGTGTCGCGCATGCGTCTGTTCCTGCACCGGATCGCCCACGGCAGTGCGCACCTGGTTGAGCTTCACGATGTGGAAGCCATAGGACGAATTCACCGGTTTTGATACTTCGCCGGGCTTCATCGAAGCTATGGTCTCGGCCAGCACCGTGGGCAGCTGGGTTCCGCTCACCCAGCCCATCTGGCCGCCTTCCAGGGCCGTCTCGCTGTTCGAATAGGTGGCCGCGAGCTGGGCGAAGTCCTCGCTGGCCGCGCGCTGGCTGATCTCGTCGGCGCGCCGTGCCAGTTCATCCAGCTGTTCCTGGTTCGCGTCGCCGGGCTGCGTGAGCAGGATGTGCGAGTAGTTGTATTCGGCCTGCTCGTCCGGCAGCTTCTTCAGGCGTTCGATGAACTGGTCCAGCTCGCGCGGCGTGATGTTGACCTGGTTCAGCACCTCGCTCGAGCGCAGCCGCTCCAGCGCGATGCGTTTGCGCTGGCTTTCACGGAACGCCGCGTAGTTGATTCCATCGCGCGCCAGCACCTCGGGCAGCTGCGCCAGCGTCAGGCCGTTTTCCTCGGCCAGACGCCTCAGTTGGGTATCGACATCCTCATCGGAAGCCTCGATGCCGATGCGCTGGGCACGCTGCCACTGGATCTCGTCCATGATCAGGGCGTCCAGCACCTGCCGGCGCAGCGCATCGGCCGACGACGGCAACGTAATGTTGTTCCCGCGCGCCCGCGCGACGGCAGTTGCGATCGCCTCGTCCAGCTCGCTCTGGGTCACTATGCCGTCATTGACAATGGCCACCACGCGGTCGAGCAGGATGCCCGGCGGTGGCCCGACTTCCGCCGGCACCGCCGGTTCCGCCGGTTCCGCGGCAGGCGCCGCGACCGGCTCGCCGGCAACTGCCGGCCCCGCCAGCAGGAGGGCGAGGGTGGAAAGAAGCAGGCGCCGCATTGGATTTGATCGCATAGGTGATTAAGGGCCCGTAATGCGCACTAGCGGCGCCGGCGCGTGGAGTATCCGCGAATGGACCTTTCGAGGAAAGCATCCGCCGCCAGACCCACGTTGGAGAGGCCCTTGAGCTCCAGCTGCAGGTAGATGCTGCGGTCGCGCTGGCCCGAGCGGCGGCCCACATAGTCACGGGCCACGGCCCGCAAGCTCCAGCAGCAGCTGCTGTATTCGAAACCGGCGAAGTTCTCGATGGTCTGCCGATCGCGCAGCGAGTACAGCGTGCGCCCGTACAGCCGCCAGCTCTCGCTCAGCGGCCAGGCGGCGGAGAATTCCGCCTGTTCCATGCGGCCGCGCTGGTAGCGGTAACCGAAATTCAGCACGCTGCGCGGCGCGGGCTGGTATTGCAACCGCACCTCGGCGCGCTCGGTGCGCTTTCCCTGCGGATCCCATTGCCAGCCGGTATTCAGGCTCCAGTTGCGCAGCGCCGAGAGTTCGATCTCGGCAATCAGGTCCGAAGTCTTGCCCGGATCCTCCGGTTCATCCGGCAACAGCACGCGTGGCGTCTTGAGGTAGATGGTCTGGCCCACCGTGGCGGAGATGAAGCGCTGGCCGGTGCGGCTGCTGTGCAACTGCGCCGTGACGCCAGTGCTGATCTGGTTGGCGTCGCCGATGCGATCGATGCCCACGTAACGGTTGTCGCGGAACAGCTGGAC
>DATKBK010000084.1:0-3603 GCA_035514045.1 Steroidobacteraceae bacterium
GCGCTCTCCTGCTTCGCGCAGCCGGCTACCACCACCAGCACGACAGGAACAACCAGGCCGGCAAAAACGCTCCGCAAACTTCCCTGCGATCCGTTCATGCCCGCTCCTTGCCCTTGAACTGCGGCTAGCGCCGCAGGATGCGCAGGATGTCTTCCAGCTCGGTGCGCAGCTGCCGCACGATCTGCTGGCTCTGGCTCACATCGGTACGCGCCTCTTCGCCATCAAGCTTCTGCCGCGCACCGCCAATCGTGAAGCCCTGCTCATACAGCAGGCTCCTGATCTGGCGGATGATGATCACGTCCTGACGCTGGTAATAGCGGCGGTTGCCGCGGCGCTTCACGGGCTTCAGCTGCGGGAACTCCTGCTCCCAGTAACGCAGCACATGCGGCTTCACGCCGCACAGCTCGCTCACCTCACCGATGGTGAAGTAACGCTTGCCGGGAATGGCGGGCAGTTCGTTATTGTTCCGCGGTTCCAGCATAGGCTTCCACGCGCGCCTTCAACTTCTGGCCTGGACGGAACGTGACCACGCGCCGCGCGCTGATCGGAATTTCCTCACCGGTTTTTGGATTGCGACCGGGTCGCTGGTTCTTGTCGCGCAGATCGAAATTGCCGAAGCCGGAGAGTTTCACCTGGCTGCCGGCGGAGAGCGCACCGCGCACTTCCTCGAAGAACAGGTCGACGAGTTCGCGAGCTTCGCGCTTGTTGAGTCCGAGCTGGTTGAACAGCGCTTCAGCGATTTCTGCCTTGGTCAGCGCCATGCTCAATTACGCACCCTTGCATCCAGCTTCGCGCCCAGTTCGGCCGCAACGGCGGCCATGAGGGCGTCCGCGTCACGGTCAGTGAGCGTCTTACTTTTATCCTGAAAAATCAAGCCTAAAGCGACGCTTTTTCTAGTTGATTCTATGCCAGCGCCCTGATAGACGTCGAAGACCCGCAGGTCGGTCAGCAGCTCCCCGGCGGCAACACTAGCATGAGTCAATATCGCGCTTAAAGGCGTTGCGGCCGGCACGGTGACCGCCAGGTCGCGACGCACCTGGGGATAGCGCGATACGGGGGCCAGCAGGGGCAATCGCGCCTCCAGCGCCTGCATTATGTTCAGTTCGAACAGCAGGCAGGGGGCGGTGAAGCCCAGTTCGGCCGCCAGGCGCGGATGCAGTTCGCCCAGCCAACCGATTTCCACGCCTTCGCGCAGGATGGTGGCGCTGCGGCCGGGGTGCAGGCAGCTGAGCGTGGCGGGCTGCCATTCGAATCGCACGGCCGCGCCGGCCAGCTGCAGCAGTGCGCTGACATCAGCCTTGAGATCGAAGAAGTCGGCGGGCTCGCGGGCAGCGGCCCACTGCTCCGGGAGACGTGAACCCACCGCGATGCCGGCGATGTGCTGCACCTCGCGCACTGCGCCATCGGCATTGCTGAACACGGCGCCTTGTTCGAACAGGCGCACGCGATCCTGCTGGCGCGCAAGGTTGGTCTGCGCGGCCTTCAGCAACGCTGGCCACAGCGACACGCGCATCACGGCCAGGTCCGATGCGATCGGGTTGGTGAGGCGAAAGGCCGCAGTGCCGGGGAACAGCTGTTCCTGCAGCACAGGATCCACGAAGGCGTAGTTGATGGCTTCCTGATAGCCGCGCGCGGTGAGTGCATCCAGCAGCGCGCGCTCGTCGAGGCGCAACTGGCTGCGACGGGCGAAGCGCTGTGGCAGCCGCTTGGGTGCTTCCTGCACGGCGTCAAAGCCGACGATGCGCAGCACTTCCTCGATCAGGTCGGCCTCGATGCTCAGGTCGAAGCGCCATGAGGGCGGCGTGGCGGTCCAGCCATCGGCAGCCTTCACCACCTCGAGGCCCAGGCCGGTGAGGCTGGCGACCACGCGCGCATCGGCAATCGCGGCACCGGTGAGCAGGTCCAGCCGCGATCGGCGCAGCAGCACCGGCTGACGACGCGGCAAGGCCGCGGCGTGCACGGCCTCCTGCACCGGGCTGGCTTTGCCGCCGCACAGCTCAAGCAGCAGCTGCGTTGCGCGTTCCATCGCACGCTGCTGGCCTTCGGGATCCACGCCGCGCTCGAAGCGCTGGCTGGCATCGGTGATCAAGCCGTAGCGGCGCGCGCGCCCGGCAATGGCATCGGGCGCGAAGAACGCCACTTCGAGCAGCACGGTGGTCGCAGCACTGGTGATCGCAGTGCCCAGCCCGCCCATCACGCCGGCCATGCCAACTGGGCCGGAATCATCAGCGATCACCAGCACATCCGGGGTGAGATCAATCGTGCGCTCTTCAAACAGCAGCGTGAGTTGCTCGCCAGCACTGGCCCAGCGTGCCCGCAGCGTGCCGCGCACGCGCGAGGCATCGTAGGCATGCATGGGCTGCCCCAGCTCCAGCAGCACAAAATTGGTTACATCGACGACGGGGCTGATGCTGCGCACGCCCGCACTCGCCAACCGTTCGACCATCCACGCCGGCGTGGTACGCGTGTTGTCGATGCCTGCGATCTGGCGCATCAGGAAGCGCGGCGCAGCATCTGGCGCCTCCAGCACAGGCGCGGGAACGGCGACCCCCGTGACCTGCACGGCGGCAGCGCGGGGCGCCTTGAGCTTGCCGCCCGTGAGCACCGCCACCTCGCGCGCCACGCCCAGCACCGACATCGAATCACCACGGTTGGCGTAGGTCTTGAGCTCGAGCACGGCATCGTTGCCCACGCTTTCGACGCCTTCAACCTCGAAACCCGAATCGGTGAGGCGACGCGACAGCTCCTGTGGCTCCCAGGGCACATCGACCCACTCGGCCAACCACGACACCGGCAGCTTCACGACCATCCTCCGCGAAACTGCCTCAGGAACCGCAGGTCGTTCTCGAAGAACAGCCGCAGGTCATTGACCCCATAGCGCAACATGGCCAGCCGGTCGATGCCCATGCCAAAGGCATACGCGGTGTACTTCTCGCTGTCCACGCCGCAGGCGGCCAGCACATTCGGATGCACCATGCCGCAGCCCAGCACCTCGATCCAGCCTGTCTGCTTGCACAGCCGGCAGCCGGAGCCGTTGCACTGCACGCAGGTGATGTCCACTTCGGCCGACGGTTCTGTGAAAGGGAAATACGAGGGCCGCAGGCGCATGGCCAGATTGCGCTCGAAGAACGCCTCCATGAAGCCATGCAGGATGGACTTGAGATTGGCGAAGCTCACGCCCTCATCCACCAGCAGTCCTTCCACCTGGTGGAACATCGGCGTGTGCGTGGCATCGGAGTCCATGCGATACACGCGCCCCGGCGCGATCACCGCCAGCGGCAAGCGCTCGCGTGCCGCACGCAAGGCGCGGATCTGCACCGGCGAGGTATGCGTGCGCAGCAGCACGCGTTCGCCGCCCACCTCATGTTCCAGATAGAACGTGTCATGCATGGCGCGCGCCGGATGATTGGCCGGCACGTTCAGCGCACTGAAATTGTGGAAGTCGTCCTCGATCTCCGGACCCTGCACCACTTCGAAGCCCACCTCGCGGAACAGGCGTTCGATGGTGAGCCGGGCACGGGTGACCGGATGCAGGCCGCCGTTGACTTCGCCGCGGCCATCGGCGGTGACGTCCACCCGCCCCGCGGCAAGCTTTTGCGTCAG
>DATKBK010000085.1:0-8476 GCA_035514045.1 Steroidobacteraceae bacterium
ACTCGCTGCACCAGCACCCCACCTGGTCCCCGAACTCACCAGGCGGCGTGGTCCTCGGATTGATGTTGACATTGAAGCCGCCTGCAACATGGGATCCATTGAGAACGAAGCTGTCGCGCGCAAACGGATCATTGAGCACGATGCCGGCAAAGGCATAGCCGAAGCCCTCGCCGAAGGCCACCCGCATGTCGAGCCGGTCGCCCAGGCCGTGCGCCCCACCGATGCTGTCGGAACGGGAGAAATTGCGCTCGATGTAGTGGCCGAACTCATGCGCCACCACATGCTGATCGAACTCATCGGTATCTTCGGTAAGGTCCGACATCAACGCGATGCGCTGACCGCCGTTGGTGGTGAAGAACGTACCGACCGACTGGGCGCCCCAGTCCACTATCAGCGCCGGAAAATTGATCGCCGGCTCGACTGCGAGGATCGCCTGGATCGCTGTGTAGATGGTATCGAGCACTGCGAACGGACCTGACGCGCGTGGGCTGCCGGTGGGGGTGCCATCGGCGGCGATGCCGAGCGGAATGTCGACGTTCTGTGTGCCCAGGCTGCTGTTGAACGCGGCGGTTGTGTAGGCATAGGGGAGCGGAGCTGCCAGGCCATCCTGCGCCCGCACATCCCAGCGTGGCAGCGGCAGGCCGGCATCGCGCTGCATGCGCGCGACCACCTGGATGGTGATGCTGGTATTGCCAGTCACGCTGAGACTGTAGGCGCCAGTGGCGCTGGTGACGCCAGTGGCAAGTTCTGCCTGGGTGGTGGCATTGAGCGCGCGCACGATGACGCCGCGCGAAGGCTGCAGCACTGGCGCGGCGTAGTTCAGCCCGAAAGTGCCGGAGTTGAGGAACGGCACTCGCGCAAACCGCACCGCACCGCTGACCGTGACATTGCCGACCTGTGACGGATTGACCGTGATCGTCACCGCGGCAGCTGCGCTGACCGCGCCGCGATTGTCAGTGACCACCAGCGAGAAGGTCAGTGTCGCAGCGGTCACCACCGGCGGGGCCACGAACGACGGCTGCGCAATGGTGCTGTTGCTCAACGTGACCGCGGTGCCGGTCAGCTGCGCCCAGGCAAAGCTTGCAATGCTGCCATCCGGATCACTGCTCGCCGTACCGTTCAGCGTGACGGTGGCGCTGGCGAGCACGCTCTGGGCAGCGCCAGCGTTTGCGGTCGGCGCGACGTTGGCTGGCGGAGGGGTGGAGCCGCCGTCGCCACCGCCACAGGAGGCAAGCGCCAGCATCGCCCCGAGACCGGCCAGCGAGAGTGCAATTTTGCGCAGCATACAATGACTGTACCGCTCACCCTTGATCCCGCCAGTATCTTGCGCCCGGTCGTCGAAAGTACAGCAGTGCCTGTTTGTCCCGGCCACGGGGCCGGGAGCTGGCGCTACCAGGTTCCGCGCACCAACCGCTCCACGTCCAGCGCCTCGGCCAGCTGCACTTCGCCCGCAACCACCGCAACCGGGAGGCGCCGCAGCGAATCCTCGACGCAGGGGCCGGCGATGCATAGGCCCGTGTGCTTCTCGAACAGCGCGCCATGCGCATGACATTGCAGCAACGTGCCATCGGGCGTGAGCACGCGGCCGGGTCCGAAATTCAGCGGCCGCCCTGCATGGGGGCAGCGGTTCAGATAGGCATGAACGGCATCACCGATTCGCAGCAGCAGGGCGGTGACGGGTGGAAACTCCTCGCCATTGAGATCGATGACGCGGGCCTCGCCGTCGGTCAGCTCGGCGAGCCGGGCGAACACGGTGCCGGCAGGCAGCAGGGGATTCATCCCGGCGGCTTTTCAGCGCCGTTCCGGCCCGCATCGCCCAGCGCGCGGTCAACCATGCCGGTGCGCATCATGTACCAGAACATCAGGATGCCTGGCAGGGCGGCAATGGCTGTAAGCAGGTAGAAGCTGACATATCCCAGCCGCTCGATGAGGGTGCCGGCAGTAGTGCCGGTGACGATGCGACCGAATACGCTGCTGGCGGCCGAGATCAGCGCGTACTGCGACGCGGTGAACTGCAGGTTGCACAGCGCCGAGAAATAGGCCACCACCACCACACCGCCAAAACCGCTGGCGGCGTTCTCGAAACCGATCGCCACTGCCAGCCCGATGTTGCTGTGGCCGGCCGCAGCCAGCAACGCGAAGCTGATGTTGGTAAGCCCCATCAACACCAGCGCCAGCAGCACGGAGCGCTTCATCCCGATGCGGGTGTAGAGTGCCCCGCCGATGAAGATGCCGATCAGATAGGCCCAGAAGCCAACCCCTACGTCGTAGACGGCGATCTCGTCATTGCTGAAGTTCAGGTCATCGAACAACAGTCGCACGGTGAGCTGCGAAAGCGTGTCGCCGATCTTGTGCACCAGGATGAACGCCAGCACCACCCACGCGCCATTGCGCTGGAAGAACTCCTGGAACGGACCTGCAATGGAACGCCACAGTTCGGCCAGACCGCGACGGGACTGATGCACCACGTGCCGCACCGGCTCGCCCATGATGAGCGCGGTGAGCATGGCCGGCAGTGCAAACAGCAGCGTGGCCAGATAAGCCAGATGCCAGCCGGCACGTTCTGCCACCACCAGCGCCAGGGCAGCCGCGCCGGCCGAACCGATACGCCAGCCGTACTGGTTCATGCCCGACCCCGTACCGAGCTGGTAGGGCTTGAGAATCTCGATGCGATAGGCGTCGATCACGATGTCGTAGGTGGCGCCAGCCGCGGCGACCAGGATCGCTGCCACCGCGGTGGCATGCACGCTGGCGGAAGGATCGACCAGGGCCAGGTTGGTCACCGCAGCGATCACCAGGCAGCCGGACACCAGCATCCAGGACACGCGATGTCCCAGCCGGCCAATCACCGGCAGATGCACCGCGTCGATGACCCACGCCCACAGGAACTTGAGGTTGTAGGCCAGGAAGGCAAGCGAAAACGCGGTGACGGTGCTCTTCTTGATGCCGTCCTGTGCGAGCCTGGTGGTGAGGGTCGCGGCAATCATCGCGTAGGGAAAGCCGGAGGACACGCCGACGAAGAACGCCGCCAGCGGTTCCTTCTCGAAGTAGGGCTTCAGCGATCGCCACAGCGGATGCGCGTCCGCAGCCCGGCTCACGATGCGTAATCCATTGTTCAGCAGGAGGTTATGATGCGCACCGCCCGCATCATAGCGACTTTGGATCACCCCGATGCACGACTACCGGCACGATTTCATCCGCCTGGCGCTGGCGCGCAACGCGTTGCGCTTTGGCGAATTCACGCTCAAGTCGGGGCGCGTCAGTCCCTATTTCTTCAATGCCGGCGCCTTCGACGACGGCGCGTCGCTGGCGGTGCTGGGACGTTGCTATGCGGCCGCGATCGTGGAGTCGGGCCTGGCGTTCGACATGCTGTTCGGACCAGCCTACAAGGGCATCGCACTGGTGGCCGCCACGGCGGCGGCGCTGCATACGCAGTACGCGCGCAATCTGCCCTATGCCTTCAACCGCAAGGAGGCCAAGACCCATGGCGAGGGCGGCAGCATCGTGGGCCGGCCACTGGCTGGACGGGTGCTGATCGTTGATGACGTGATCACCGCCGGCACCGCCATCCGCGAATCGATCGAGATCATCCGCGGCGCGGGCGCGACGCCGGCCGGCGTGGCGCTGGCGCTGGACCGGCAGGAGCGCGGTCGCGACGCGCAGGGTCGTGACCTGCCCGAGTCCGCAGTGCAGGAGGTGCGGCAGCTGTACGACATCCCCGCCTTCAGCATCCTGAACCTGGACGGGCTGATCGAGATCATCCGCTCGGGCAGCGAAATGTTGCCTCAGGGCGCGCTGGGGGCCATGGAGGCCTATCGCAACCGCTACGGTTGCGTCAGGTTGTGATGCAGTGCACGCAAGTTCGGCCGCGCGGGCTTTGCAATCCCCTCCATATGGAGAGAGGATCGCGACATGAAACCTCACATCGCCCTGTTTGCCCTGGCAGCCAGTCTGGCGCTCGCCTCCGTGGCCGACACGGCGGAGCGCAACATCCGCAGTTGGGTGGATGAAAACGGCGTAACCCACTATGGCGACGCGCCACCGCCCGAAGCCATCAAGAACGGCAGTGTGATACTCAATGAGCAGGGCGTGGTGGTGCGCAACATCCCGCGCCAGATGACACCCGAAGAAGCGGCAGCAGCCAGGCGGCAGCAGGAAGAAGAAGCGCGCCGCCGCGCGCAGGACAGCTTCCTGATCAACACCTACACCAAGGTCGGTGACATCGAGCGGCTGCGCGATGATCAGCTGGCACTGATCGACAGCCAGATCGATCTGGCGCGCGGCTCGGTCACTTCCAACGAACAGCGGCTGGAGTCGCTCAAGAAACGCATGGCCAACTTCCGGCCTTATTCCGCCGCAGAAAATGCGCGGCGGTTGCCAGATCCGCTGGCCGCGGAAGTGGTGCAGACGCTGGGCGAGCGCCGTACCTTGCAGCAGACGCTGGCCGGGCTTGAGACTCGCCGGGAAGAAACGCGTGGCAAGTTCGGTGCCGACATCGCCCGCTACCAGCAGCTGACCAACCGCCCCTCGATCCGCTGACTGGCAGCGGTCGCGGCGCGGGCGGCGCCGCTTTCAATGTCTATCTCACCGTGTAGCCGCGGCCAGTCAGGCAGGCTGTGATCGCGCGCAGGTAGTCCTCGCGCAGGTCGGCATCGTACTCGTCATCGAGCGGATCGTAATCGGTCTCGTCCACGGCCCAGCGGTGGCAGTCGTAGCGGTCGTCGGCCTGCTGCTGTTCGCTCTGACCCTGGGCCGGATAGATGTACAGGTCCCGGTCGAGACGTGAATCCAGGTACTCCTGATCGTCATCGCCATAGGGCGAGCGCACCACCACGTAGCCGCGACGCGCCGGCTCGTACAGATAGTAGTGATGGTCTGAGTAGTAATAGCGCGAGCTGCCATACGTGAAGCTGGTGTAGGCGCCGGGCAGCGTGCCGACGAACAGGCCGAACGGAATGCTGATCGAGATGTAGCTGCTGCCGTAGGGGCGATACCAGTAACCGCTGTGATAGTAGTAGCGGGTGCCGTTCCAGGCATAGTCGCGGTAGCCCGACGGCAGGTATTGCACCACGCGCCCGGGGCGGCGGCGGTCGCGATCCCAGTCGCGGTCGCGGTCGCGATCCCAGTCGCGGTCGCCGCCGCGCGAGTCGCCGCGGTCGCGGTCGTCACGGTCGCGGCCACCCCGACCGTCTCGGTCTCCGTCTCGGCCATCGCGATCGTCTCGACCATCGCGATCGTCGCGATCGTCGCGATCGTCGCGATCGTCACGATCGCGGTTGTCACGGCCGTCGTACTCGCGCTGGATCAGCGTGCCGAGCAGGCCGCGTTCGGTGCCGCGCGCATCGCTGCGGCCGCGATCAGCCGGCTGCGAGCTGCCCCCACTACCTGCGCTGGCGCCGGCGGTGTTGGCACGGTTGCCACCGGTATCGGCCTGCCGCGTGCTGGCGGTCGGCACTTCCACGCGCGGCGTGGGCTGCGGGACAACGCGCGAAGGTTCCGGGCGCGGCGTTGCTTCGCGGCGCGGCGTTGTTTCCCGGCGCGGCGTTGCTTCTTGGCGCGGTGTTGCTTCGCGCTCAACGGCGGGGCGGGCCGGTGCCTGGCGGGCGGGCTGCTCACGGCGCGCGGGCTGCTCCTCGCGGGCGGGGCGTGACTGCGGCTGGCTGCGACCGGCCCTGGGCTCGTCGCGACGCTGCTCCTGGCCCTGTTCGGAACGCTGCTCCTGCGCCTGCGGCCGCGCCGTGCCGGCCAGCTTGCCGGTTATGCCCTGAGCGGCCAGGGCCTGCGCGCCGGCGCCCAGCGCTGCTGCAGCGATCGCGACCCGGATAATGCTGCGGATTCTGCTGTTCATGACTGCCTACCTCACCGAGTAGCCGCGGCCTTCGAGGCACGCGGACATGGCGCGCCGGTATTCGGTCGCCTCACGTTCATAGCGGCCGTAGCCACGACTGTTGTAGCGCGCTTCGGACGCGCGTGCATCCTCTGCCTGCACGCTCGCTGCCGCAGCGCCCACTACGGTGCCAGCCAGCGCGCCCACCAGGGCACCCTGCCCGACTTCGCCCCGGCCGGCCGTGGCGGCGCCGATGACTGCGCCCACGGCAGCCGCGGCGGCCACTGTCTCGCCCGGCGAGCGCGCCGGCACCACGGTGGCACGGGTCTCGCGCGGCGCGATGCGGCGGGAGGGATCGAAGCCGGTCTGGTCCACCGCCCAGGTGTAGCAGTCGTAGCGGTCGCGATCCTGCTGGGCCTCGGACTGGTCCTGGGTGGGGTAGAAATAGACCTTGGTCAGGTTCACCGGCGGTGCGGGGGGCGCGTCGTATTCAGGCGTATATGCGCAGGCACCGAGGGTCGCTGCGATGATCGCAAGGCCACTGGCGTAATTCCTGTTCATGGGACCCAAGGCTACGCCCGGGCCCTGAACTGATGCTGAATAGCCCCAGGCGGCCCGCCCGGCGGGACGGCCCCCCCTGCCGGGGCGCTACCCCCGCCCCGAGTGGCCGAAGCCACCGGCGCCGCGACTGCTGGCGGCGAAGTCCTCCACCACCTGCAATTCGACCTGCAGCACCGGCACGATGATCAGCTGCGCGATGCGCTCGCCCGGCTCGACAGTGAAGGCCGCGTGGCCACGGTTCCAGCACGAGACCATCAGCTGGCCCTGGTAGTCGGAGTCGATCAGGCCCACCAGATTGCCCAGCACGATGCCGTGTTTGTGGCCGAGGCCCGAGCGCGGCAGGATCATCGCCGCGTAGCCGGGGTCGTCGAGGTGGATGGCAAGGCCCGTTGGCAGCAATGACGTGGCGCCAGCGGCGAGCTCGAACGGGGCGTCGATCACGGCACGCAGGTCGAGGCCGGCAGAGCCGGAGGTGGCGTAGGTGGGCAGCGGCCAGGTGCTGCCGATGCGTGCGTCGAGCACGCGGACTTTCAGTTGCTGCATGGGGGCAATGTTAGCTCGCCCCGACGTGCAGCCGGTGGCGCGCGGCGATGACTTCCACCAGCTTGCGCGCCAGCTCGGTCTTGGCGCCAGCGCCCAGCTCCAGCCGGCCGCCACCGGGCCAGAACAGCGTCAGCGCGTTGTCGTCCTGCTCGAAGCACTTGGCGTCGCCCACCTCATTGGCGGCGATCAGGTCCAGTCGCTTGCGATCAAGCTTCTGCACCGCATGGGCTTCGACATCATTGGTCTCGGCGGCGAAGCCGACCGTGTATGGCCGGCCCGGCAGCTGCGCCACTGCGGCCAGGATGTCGATGGTGCGCTCCATGCTCACCTCCAGCCGGTCGCTGACCTTCTTGATCTTGGTGTCGGAAGGATTGACGGGGCGGTAATCGGCCACGGCCGCGGTGCCGATGAAAATATCCGTGCCGGCAACCTCAGCCATCACCGCGGCGTGCATGTCGGCGGCGCTTTCCACACCGATGCGCCGCACGCCGGCCGGCGCGGCGAGGTTTACCGGCCCGCTGACCAGCACCACCTCGGCGCCCTGCTCGCGCGCGGCCTGCGCCACGGCATAACCCATCTTGCCGGAGCTGCGGTTGCTGATGAAGCGTACCGGATCGATGCGCTCGCGCGTGGGACCGGCAGTGATCAGCACCTTGCGACCCTTCAGCGGTCCTTCGGTGGGCAGCACTGCGAAGGCATTGGCGGCAATCTCGGCCGGCTCCATCATGCGGCCCTCGCCTACTTCGCCGCAGGCCTGGCTGCCGCTGTCGGGACCGAACACCTGGACGCCGCGCGCGCGCAGCGTGGCGACATTGGCCTGGGTGGCGGCGTTGGCCCACATCACGCGGTTCATCGCCGGCGCCACCGCCAGCGGCGCGCTGGTGGCAAGGCACACGGTGTTGAGCAGGTTGTCGGCCCTGCCGTGCGCCAGCTGCGCAAGAAAATCCGCCGTGGCCGGCGCGATCAACACCAGGTCGGCCCAGCGCGCCAGCTCGATGTGACTCATCGCGCGTTCGGCCGACTCGTCCCACAGATCGCTGCGCACCTCGCGCCCCGACACCGCCTGGAAGGTGAGCGGCTGCACGAACTCGCGCGCGCCGGCAGTCATCACCACCTGCACTTCGGCGCCGCGCTCGATCAGGCGCCGCACCACGTCCGGGCTCTTGTAGGCCGCGATGCCCCCGGTGACGCCCAGCAGGATGCGTTTGCTGCTGCCTTCCATGCGGGAAATTGTGGCGTCGGCCTGCCCCGTTATCCATGCGGCTGCTGCGATTTGCTTATCCATATTGCCGCAACGGGCTGTCAGCGGCCTGATCGCAGCCTGCGCACCACCGTCATTCCCACCGCAGCCAGGGGGGTGGCAACGAACAGGCCGAAACCGCCCGCCACCAGCCCCATGAACACCAGCGCGGAAATTGTCAGCGCCGGCGGCAGGCTCACGGTCTTGCGCTGGATGAACGGGGTGATGAAGTAGCTCTCGACGATCTGCACCCCGACGTACAGCATCGCCACATACAGCGCCATCTGCGGCCCGTCGAGCAGGCT
>DATKBK010000086.1:0-10745 GCA_035514045.1 Steroidobacteraceae bacterium
CCAACGGTGTTCTTCAGGCGTTCTGCAGGCTGCGCACCACGAATGTCCGCCACCCGGCCGGCAGGCCCTGAGCGGCAGCTTCGGCCGCGGCCCGCTGCCCGAACGCAGCAAACACGCAGGCCCCGGTGCCAGACAGGCGGGCGCCGTGGGGCGCGAGCCGGTCGAGCACCGCAGCAACCTCTGGATGGCGCGCACGCACCACCGGCTCGCAATCATTGCGCCCGCCGTCTGGCGGCAGGCTGCGGATGGTGAGTGGCGGCGTGTCGCGGGTCAAGTCCGGCGCGGCGAAGATCTCGCGCGTGGCAATCCGGATGCCGGGGTGCACGATCAGGAACCAGCGCGCGGGCAGCTCCAGGGGCGTCAGCAGCTCGCCGCGGCCGGCGCCGAAGGCGCTCCTGCCATGCACGAACACCGGCACGTCCGAGCCCACCTGGAGACCCAGTTCTGCCAGTGTTTCGGCCGGCCAGTTCAGCCCCCACAGCCGGTTCAATACGCGCAGCACGCAGGCCGCGTCAGAGCTGCCGCCGCCCAGGCCGCCGCCGACAGGGATGCACTTGCGCACGTGGATGCTGGCGCCCTCCCCGGTACCACTTGCCTGCTGCAGCAGCCGCGCGGCGCGCACCGTCAGATCATCGGCGTCGGCAAGACCCGCAAGCAGCTCGTCGTCGGGAGGCGGGTCGCGGCGGATGTCCCCATCGTCGCGGACGCGGATCGTCAGCTCGTCGCACAGGTCTATGAGCTGGAACACGGTCTGCAGGTCGTGATAACCGTCGGCGCGGCGGCCCGTGACATGCAGAAACAGATTCAGCTTGGCGGGAGCCAGGTGTCTCGCAGCGGTTACAGTTTCCACTTTTCCACCACCACGCGCAGACGCAGGTCATCGCGCGTAACGGTCAGCAGCTGCGGTAATTCCACGCCGGACTCACCGACCGCAACGCTCATCCAGCGCTCGTAGCGGATATGCCAGCGCTGTTGCACCAGTTCGCTGATGCGACCGGAATCCGCAACGGCTTGTTGCGTGGGCAGCTCGCCAGGAGCCGGCAGGCCCAGCACCCAGTAGCGCAGTGCCTCGAAAGGCGGCATGAAGCCCAGTTGCTCCACCAGCACCTGCTCGGCCTCCGCGTCGACGAAGTCCTCGCCCCTGCTGCCAGTCAGCCGCAGTGCCCCTGGACGCCAGCTGACGGTGAGACTTCCCATGCCCAGCCGACCGAACAACCTGACAGTAGTCTGGTCACCGACCTGCTGCCAGACCAGTGACGTGGAGTCACCACCCTGATCGCCTGCCCTGATCCCGACGCGGCCATTCAGGGAGAAGTCCGAAAGCTCGCGCAGCAACTCCTGCTGTGCCTCTGGCGGCAGCATCGATCGTGGCGCAGGAGTGGTGGCGCAGGCCGAGAGCATCAGCAGTGCCAGCGCAGCAGCCATGCACGGCGCGGCGCTGGTGATGAGGGACAAGGACAATTTGCTTGCGAAGCGCGGGCGCATCGACAGGGGGCCTTGCGGCTCGACGCCCTAGTCCTCGCCCGTCAGCCGTTTCATCGCGGCGCGCACACCTGTGTGGTCAGGCTCGCCGTTGAGCGCCTGCTGCCAGACGTAGCGCGCCTGACTCTGGTCGCCGGTCTTCCACAGCACCTCGCCGTAATGCGTGCCGATCTCGGCATCAGCGCTGTTCTGCCAGGCGCGGGCGAGGATTGGCAATGCTTCGTTGGCGCGGCCGCGGCGGTAGAGCACCCAGCCGAGACTATCCTGCAAGGCCGGGTTGTCGGGTGAGGCCGCAAGCGCCTTGCGGATCATCACTTCAGCCTCGCGCAGGCGCTGGCTGTTATCGGCCAGCGTGTAGCCCAGCGCATTGAGCAACTGCGGATCGTCGGGGCGCCGTTGCAGCGCCCGTTCGAACTCGGCCACTGCCTGACGCGTGCGGCCGCCGCTCTCGAGCACCGTGGCGCGGGTGTAGTCCAGCTCCGGATGGTCCGGGAAATTGCCGGCCAGCGCATCGAGGCCTTCGAGCGCGCCCTTGAGGTCGCCCGCTTCCACCAGCAGGTGGGCGCGTGTCAGGCCGGCTTCCAGCGCCTGGTCGGGATTCTGCGCGGCATAGTCATCAAGAATTTGCAGTGCCTGGAGCTTTGCGCCCTGCGCGATCATCAGGCGGGCCGCAGCACTGCGCGCGCTCAGGCCCAGCGGCGTATCAGCCAGCATGGCGTAGCTCTCGATGGCAGCCGCCACGTCGCCACGCCGCTCCGCCAGCTCCGCCAGATAGAGTACGGCCAGCGCCGTGCTGCCGCGATCGGCAGCCAACGCCTTCAGGACTGCCTCGGCCTCGTCGAGCCTGCCCTGACGCAGCGCCATCGAGATCAGGCGCCGCTGCGCACCCGACGCCAGCTCGGGCACAGCGGCAAGGCGCACCAGCTCGGCCTGGGCTTCGGTGTCGCGGCCAGCGCCAGTCAACAGGTCGGGAATCAGGTAGGCATCGTTGCCCTGCAGCTGTTCTGGCCGCAGTTCCCGCGCGCCGGCGAGCGCGGCATTGTGCTCGCCCAGCACCGACAGTGCCCGCAGTACGATGGTCTGCGCCTCGATCAGGCGCACGTCCAGGGCGGCGGCCCGAGTGGCGGCATCCATCGCCACCTGCATGTTCTGCCCCGCCATGGCGAGCCGCGCCTGCGCCAGCAGCACCTCGGCATTGGGATCCTCGCCCACCAGCACTTCGCCAAACAGGCGGTACAGCAGCGTGGCGTCGGTTTCCTCGGCCAGGGCCTGGGCGAAACCCAGCGGATCCTGGCTGCCCGATGAGCCGGAATCGCGCCATGAAGTCAGCGCCTCGCGCGCTTCGGCGATGTCGTAGCGCTTCATCGCCACCAGCGCGGCGGTCAGCGCGGCTTCGCCGGAGAACGGTTGCAGTTCGCGCCAGCGCAGCGCGGCCGACCGTGCCGCGTCCAGGTTGTGGCAACCCAGCGCCAGCTGGGCGGCGCGCATCGCCGTGGCAGGATCCTCGGAGAACCGCGCCGCGGCCAGATAGCTTTCGCTTGCTACCCGGCAGTCGCCGGCCGCCAGTGCATTCTGCGCCGCCATCAGCGCTTCGGATTCACCGCGCGGCGCGGCGGCGGCCGGGACTGGCGTTTCGCCGGCAGGTGACTGCGCGGTGGTGGAACAGCCGGCTGCGAATGCAAGAACAGTGAGCAGGCCGGCGCGCAAGGCTGCCGCCAGGGGGTGCGATTCAGGCATCATTTCGCCACTATAGCGTGTTAGCCCATGAAAGCCTCGATCCGACAGAAACTGGAAAAGACCGCCGAGCGATTCGAGGAAGTGGGCCGCCTGCTGGCCGATCCGCAGATCGAGGGGGGCTCGGATACGTTCCGCGAACTTTCGATGGAATACGCGCGGCTTGAGCCGGTGGCGGCCGGGTTCCACGCGCACGCGGACCTGGAAGCGCAGCTGGCGGCGGCGCGCGACCTGTCCACCGACGCCGATCCGGCCATGCGCGACATGGGGAACGAGGAGATGCAGCGCCTGGCCGTACTGCTCGAGGAGCACGATGGCGGCCTCGCGCTGCTGCTGCTGCCGAAGGATCCACGCGATGAGCGCAATATCTACCTGGAGGTGCGCGCCGGTACCGGCGGTGATGAGGCCGCTATCTTCGCCGGCGACCTGCACCGCATGTACACCCGCTACGCGGAACGGCGTGGCTGGCAGGTCGAGATACTCTCCGAGAGTTACGGCGAGCACGGCGGCTACCGCGAAGTGATCAGCCGCGTCGTCGGTCGCGGCGCCTTCTCCGCCTTCAAGTTCGAGTCCGGCACGCATCGGGTGCAGCGCGTGCCAGAAACCGAGGCGCAGGGCCGCATCCACACCTCCGCCTGCACCGTCGCCGTGCTGCCGGAGCTGGACGAGATCGACGACATCCAGATCAACCCGGCCGAGCTGCGCATCGACACCTTCCGCGCCTCCGGCGCCGGCGGGCAGCACGTGAACAAGACCGACTCGGCGATCCGCATCACCCACCTGCCCACTGGCCTCGTGGTGGAATGCCAGGAAGAGCGCTCGTAGCACAAGAACCGCTCGCGCGCCATGGCGCTGCTGAAGGCGCGAATGCTGGCTGCCGAACAACAGAAGCAGGCCAGCGCACAGGCCGCGTCACGCAAGCTGCAGGTGGGCAGCGGCGACCGCTCTGAACGCATCCGCACCTACAATTTCCCGCAGGGCCGGATCACCGACCACCGCATAAACCTCACGCTGTACAAGCTGGCCGAAATGATGAATGGAGGCCTGGACGAACTGCTGGCGGCGCTGCAGACGGAATTCCAGGCCGAGGAGCTGGCCGCGCAGACCGGCGAGTGAGCTGCGCGCCGGTCAGCCGGCTTCGAACACGATTTCCAGCCCTGGCGCGCGAAACAGTTCCGCCGGCGAAATGACGGTCTCTTCGACCGGAATGCGGTCGCCGTACCTTTCTTTCAAGAATTTCTGGACGCCTGGATGCCTGAGGTCAAACTCGCCAATCGTGGCGACCCGGCCGAGTTCGATGCCAGTAACGCGCTGGTACAATTTCCAGACCAGTTCCGTGCAGTACATCTCGGCATCGGACCAGCTGAACACCTTGTCGTATCCCCGCCCGCGCCAGGACTCCCCCATGGCCTGCATGCGGCGGATGTGTTCCGCCGTCAGCGCTGTGCCGGCGTTCTTCAGGCGCTTGATGGCGTACTTGCCGCCCCTTGAGCGGGCAATGAATCCCTGTAGCGATGAGTAGCGGACTGAATCGCCTCCTGCCTCAAGTACCCTGGGTACCCCGTCGACCATGAACACCACGCCGACGTGGCCATACGTTGCCCCGGTTGCGAGTCGCACGGCCTCGGCCTGGGCAGAACCGGAAATCTGGAATACGAGATCTCCTGCCCGCGGCACGTAGCCCGCAACAGCGGCCTGCGTCGGGAGCGCGCCCAGCAAAAGGACAAGGACGCACAGCACTGTGGCGAGCGCGCGCTTCATTGGCTCTCCTTTCATTGGCATGGATCAGGTGGATGCGGCGGAGAACGGTGGCCGGGCGAGTTTGTGCCGATGGGCCATCACGCATCCGGCAAGCAGCGGCACGCCGCCGAATACCAGCACCAGCATGGGCTGGACCTGCGAGTCGAGGATCAGTAGGCGCAGCTGCAGCAGGACCATTGCCACGATGGCCGCACGCAGCCCCAGCAGCGGCAGGAATCGCATCAGTAGCAAGCCCATCAGGGCTCCGGCCAGCGTCCACAACGCCAACGTTGCCCCCAGCACTGAAGCTTCTGCCAACCCCAGGTCATGGCGCAGCAGGAGGCGGACTGGCCTTACTCCCCACCACTGCAGCTTCAGCGCCAGTTCGTAGATGGCATATCCAGCCAGCAGCACCTGCGCCGCTGCGGTGAGCAACGTGCGACGAATCAGGCTCAGGGTGACCAGCGCCACCTGGGCCAGGAACCACGCGCGCCCTCTGACGGCGCATTCTTCGATCAGGTCGCCCTCGATGGCGCCGGCTTGCTCGCGCGACGTGCCCAGTGACAGAAACGTCATTGCCCATGTCGGGTCACGCATTCTGTTCTCCCAGGCTGCCCAGTCCGCGCAGCATGTTCTGATAATCGTGCCGGAACTGTCGCAGCACGGCCAGGCCCTGGCCGCTGATCCGGTACAGCCGTTTGGACCTGCCACCCCGTTCTGGCGATGACTCGCCCATGCAGGAAGTGACCATGCCCTTGGCCTCGAGACGGTCGAGTGTGGTGTAAGTTGCACCGGGAGACGGGCTGCGACCAGTGCGCTGCTCGATCTCGTGGCGGATAGAGACGCCATAGGCGCCGCGGTCCTGCACGCGCAGGATGGCGAGCAGCAATACCTGTTCGAAACTTCCCAGACTGGGCAACTTGTCCATATGTACTATTTTGTAGTACTAATAGCGCCCTGTCAATGGGAGGCATCTGCACTGGACGTTCCAGATTGCAGCAGCGCCCCCAGGCTGGCGATTGCCGCAGCGGTGGCGCTGGTGAATGGAAAACCCGCATTGAGCCGCAGGCAATTGCCGTAGCGCCCGGAGGCCGAGAACATCGCGCCGGGCACGAAATCAACGCCGATGCGGCTGGCCTCGTCATACAGCGCCATGGTGTCGGTGTCGCCCGGCAACTCCACCCACAGCACGAAGCCGCCCTGCGGCCGGGTGAGGCGCGTGCCCTCTGGAAAATGGTCCTGCACGCATTGCGAAAGGCGTGTCACTTGCTGCATGCACCGCGCGCGCAGCTTCCTCAAGTGCCGCTCGTAGCGGCCGCTGGCCAGATAGTCCGCCAGCATCTCCTGTGCCAGCACTGCGGTGGCGCCGGAAATCACCAGTTTCACGGCCCGCAGCTGATCGCGGTAACGACCCGGCGCCAGGAAACCGATGCGCGCGCCGGGGGCCAACGTCTTGGAGAATGAGGAACACAGCAGCACGCGCCCGTCGATATCGAAGGCCTTGCAGGGCAGCGGACGCGCGCCTTCCAGCGGCAGGTCGCCATAAATGTCGTCCTCGATCAGCGCAATGTCGGCCTCACGGCATAGCCGCACCAGCTCACGCTTGCCAGCCTCGGACAGTGCGCCGCCGGTGGGATTGCTGAAATTCGGAATCGCCATGCAGGCGCGCACACCGCGCCCGGCCCGGCTGGCCAGCAACTCGCGCAGCGCCGCGATCGACAGGCCTTCGCGCGGATGCATTGGAATTTCGAGCACTTTCACACCGAGGCTCTCGACCAGCTGCAGGAAGCCGAAATACGTCGGCGATTCCACTGCGATGGTGTCGCCGGGCCGGGCCACTGCGCGCAGCGCCAGCGTCAGTGCCTCCATGCAGCCATTGGTGACAATCAGCTCCCCTGCGTCGAGGTGCATGCCGATGCGCGCATGGTGCGCAGCGATCTGCGCGCGCAGCGCAAGGCTGCCACCCATGCGTCGCGGATAGGCCACCATCTGCAGCGGCTGCCGGCGCGACACGCGCGCCAGGCTGGCGCGCAATGCCGCCTGCGGAAACAGGCCGGGATCAGGTATCGCCTCGCCCAGCCGCGCCAGTGCCGGATTGAGACTGGCCTCAGCCAGGCGCTTGAGCATGGCCTGCGCGCCGGCCAGTCGTGCGATGCGGGGCAGGCTAACCGCCGAAGGTTCGGGAAGTGGCGCGCGCTGCGCAGCGACGAAGTAGCCAGACTTCGGCCGCGCTTCGATCAGGCCGCGTTGCTCAAGCAGCCGCAGCGAGGCCACGGCCGTCGTGTTGCTGATGCCGCGTTGGCGTGCAAGGCGCCGCACGGAGGGCACGCGGCTGCGGGGTGGCAGCGCTCCTGCCGCGATGAGGCGGGCCAGGTCATCGGCCACGGCGAGGTACAGCGGGTCAGCAGGTTGACTCATTCGTCAACTGTATCCTGATAGTTGGAATAATTGTGTATCTGTACCTTCCCGCGGGTACACCTCATCCTTGCAACGCATGACCGCCCTGAGCATCACCCTCGCACCGCTGGCCGCGTTCTGCGTGGTGGCCTCCATCACGCCCGGCCCCAACAACCTGCTGCTGATGCGCTCCGGTGCAAGCTTCGGCATCCGCCGTTCGGCTGGCCATATGCTCGGCATCCAGCTTGGCTGCCTGGGACTGCTGCTGCTGTGTTACCTGGGAATCGGCGCCATGCTGCTGGCCCTGCCGGGTGCGTTCATCGTGCTGCGCTGGGCCTGCTTTGCCTATCTGCTTTGGCTGGCCACGATGATCTTCCTCGAGGGGCGCGCCCGCATCGCCGCGGAACCAAGGGTGGCCAGCTCGCTGGCTGGTCGGCCGATGCACTGGTACGAGGCCACCGCCTTCCAGCTGATCAATCCAAAGGCCTGGATGATGGCGATCACCTTGGCCAGTGCGTTCTACGGCAGCAGCGTGCCGGCCATGGCCGACATAGCGGTGGCGGCGCTGACCTGGGTCAGTGTGGGCACTCCCAGCATGCTGGTGTGGACGGTCTGGGGCGCATCCATCAACCATGTGCTCAGGCGGCCGCGCGAGCGGCAGCTCTACGCATGCGCGATGTCGTTGGCGGTGGCGGCCACCGCATTGTGGATGCTGCGCTAGACCACGCCCTGCCCGGCCACGCGCCAGGCAATGACCGTGACTGCGCCGCCGTAAACCACCGGCAACGCCAGCACCAGCGCCATCAGCCAGCGTGAGAACGCCAGTCCCTGCGTGGTTGGATTTGCCTGGCCTGCCAGCCCCATCACCACGCCGGTGAAGATGCCGGTCAGCAGCACGAACACCAGAATAGCGGCCAGCAGCATCGCGGCGATCAGGGCAATGGCGCGCCAGCGGCCATGCACCAGCCGGAAACTCAGGGCCAGCGCGCTGAACGGCGAGCGCGCGGCGGACCCGGCGTCGCGGGCTGCCATTGCCGGCCAGGCGAACCAGCCGTACACGAGCATTGCACCGGCCGCAATTGTGAGCAGCGCCGCCGGCGCGCCGAAGCCGAGCCAGGCCGTGACCAGCATCGCCGGCAGCAGCGGCAGCGCGAGCATCACCACCAGCGGCAGCACCAGTGGCACATCCATCGCCGCGCCGCGAATGGCATCGAGCACTGGCAGCCGGCCGCCTCCGGCCAGCGCCAGCTGCAGACGCAGCACGGCGCCGTAGCAGATCAGTGTGAGCACGGTGCTTGCCAGGGCCACACCCCACCACTCGGGGCCGTAGGCCGTACCATGCTCCTCGCGGTGCAAGGCCGCTTCCGCGCCGGGCGTGGCACCGGCAGCCACGCCGATCACCGCCAGCGGCAGACATAGCGGCAGACAGGCCTTGAACAGCGGCCACGCCGCGCTCAGGATCTCGCGCGCGGCGAGACTGTCGGGAACCGGCAGTGGGCGGGTATTACCCTGATTCGCCGCGGGTGGGGATTTGGACATTCGGAGATCCAGTGCAATGGACGAGTCAGTCGGCGGCAATCTAGCAGAGCCAGTGCGCGTGGGCGCGCTGCTGGCCGGTGCCGCGGCGCTGGGGGTGGCGCGGCTGGATGCGGAGTTGCTGCTGGCCGCGCTGCTGCGCGTGGAGCGCGCCACGCTGCTGGCGTTCGATGAGCGCGCAGTGGATGCGCTGACGGTCGCGATGTATGAGGCGGGACTGGAACGGCGGGCGCAGGGCGAGCCGCTGGCCTACATCACCGGCGTGAAGGAGTTCTGGTCATTGCCGCTGTCCGTGGCGCCCGGCGTGCTGGTGCCGCGCCCCGAGACCGAACTGCTGGTTGAACTGTGCCTGGCACGGCGCGACCATGCACCGCGGCGCGTGGCGGATCTGGGTACGGGCAGCGGCGCCATCGCACTGGCCCTGGCCAGCGAGCGGCCGCAGTGGCGCATCATCGCCACCGACATTTCGGCCGACGCACTGCAGATCGCCGGCATCAATTGCCGCCGGCTCGGCATCGGCGGCATCGAGCTGCGCCAGGGCCGCTGGTGTGATGCGCTGGAACCCGGCTCGTTCGATGTCGTGGTCAGCAACCCGCCCTACATTGCACCCGATCATCCGGCGCTGGCGGCGCTGCGTCATGAGCCGCCCGGCGCACTGGTCGCGGCCGATGAGGGATATTCCGACCTGCTGACCATCGCCACCCAGGCGCGCGCCCGGCTCCAGCCTGGCGGCCTGCTGTTGCTGGAGCACGGCGCCGCCCAGGCCGCAAGGCTGGGCGCGATGCTGGCCGCGCTGGGCTACCGTGACATTGCCTGCCACCAGGACCTCGCCGGTCTTGACCGCGTCACCCTCGCCATCTGGCCCTGAAACGCGCCAGCCTGTACTGTTGCGCCCCTCCCCGCCACAACATCCCAAGGTCAAGTCATGGTCCGTTTCGAAACTACTCTCGGCGCTTTCACGCTGCAGCTGGATGCCGAGAAGGCGCCCGTCTCGGTGGCCAACTTCCTGTCGTATGTGGATGAAGGTTTCTTCGACGGCCTGATCTTCCACCGCGTGATCCCGGGCTTCATGATCCAGGGCGGCGGCTTCACGCCAGACATGGCGCAGAAGAAGAGCGACAGGGGCGCCATCAAGAACGAGGCTGCCAACGGCCTTGCGAACAAGCGTGGCACCGTCGCCATGGCACGCACCAATGTGGTGGACTCAGCCACCTCGCAGTTCTTCATCAACCTCTCCGACAACGCCTTCCTCGATCACCAGGGTCAGGCCAATTACGGTTATGCCGTGTTCGGCCAGGTGGTCGAGGGGCTCGACACCATCGACCGCATCGCAAAGGAGCGCACCGGCCGCAGCAAGGGACACGACGATGTTCCGGTCACCGCAGTGGTGATCAACTCGGCCCGGCGTGTCGACAGCGCGAGCTGACGCTGGGCAGCATGCAACAACCGCAGCCGTAGTACATGAGCAGACGGCGTGGGATCTGGCGGCGTCTGCTGCGCCTGACAGTGCTGGGTGTGTTGGCGGCCATCCTCCTGTCGGTGCTGGCGGTGGCGATGCTGCGCTTCGTCGATCCCTGGAGCAGCGGGTTCATGCTGCAGGCGCGGGTGAACTCCTGGTTCAATGACGAACCGCAACCCTTCCAGTTGCATCAGCAGTGGCAGGACTACGGGCAGATTTCCCCGCAACTGGCGCTGGCGGTGGTGGCCTCCGAGGACCAGCAGTTCCCGGTGCATCGTGGCTTTGACTTCAAGCAGATCCAGTCTGCCCTCAAGGAGGCCGAGGATGGCGGGCGCATGCGCGGCGCCAGCACCATCAGCCAGCAGGTGGCCAAGAACCTGTTCCTGTGGAACGGTCG
>DATKBK010000087.1:0-5466 GCA_035514045.1 Steroidobacteraceae bacterium
ATCCAGCTGCCCATGGTGGAGCACCTGAAGCTGGCGCGCGATGCCATGGACGAGCTGGCGCGGCTGAAGCTGCGGCTGGTCGGCCTGCCGGAGGATGCGCTCCACAAGTATCCCTCGCAGCTGTCCGGTGGCATGATCAAGCGCGCCGCGCTGGCCCGGGCGCTGGCGCTGGACCCGGCACTGTTGTTCCTGGACGAACCGACCTCGGGGCTGGATCCCATCAGTGCCGCCGCGTTCGACGACCTGATTGCCTACCTGCAGCAGGAGCTGTGCCTCACGGTGGTGATGATCACCCATGACCTCGACACCATCTTCCGCATCTGCCAGCGGGTCGGCGTGATCGTCGACCGGCGCATGGTGCAGGACACCCGCGAGGGCATCGTGCAGCATCAACATCCGTGGATACAGGCATACTTCCGTGGCGCGCGTGCGGCGCGCTTCGCGGGCGGGGAAGGACATGGAGCGTAGGGCCAACTTTGCAGCGGTCGGTGCGTTCGTGGTGCTCGCCATCGTGCTCGCAGGCGCGTTCGTCTACTGGTATTCCGGCGGGCGTGATCGCGCCAGCTATGTGCGCTACGAGATCTATTTCCCCGGCTCGGTCACGGGGCTGTCGCCGGGCAGTGCGGTGCGCTACCTGGGCGTGGAAGTGGGCAAGGTGCGGCGCATCCGCCTCGATCCGCGCAATTCCGAGCTGGTGCAGGTGACCGCAGACATCGACCGCTCGGCGCCGATCACTGAGGCGACCGCCGCGAATCTTTCGATGCTCAGCTTTGCCACCGGCCTGCTTTACATCGATCTGCGGCAGACCAAGGATGCGCGCGACGTCCTGCCGCCCGTGCCCAGCGAGGAGTTTCCGGTCATCAACTCGGTGCGATCGGGCTTCGATGACTTCCTCAACAGTCTGCCCGACCTGGCAGGCAACATCGCGGAACTGCTGGAGAGTGCACAGCAGATCTTCTCCACCGAGAACGCGCAGAAGATGTCCGAGACCGTGCAGAACCTGCATCTGGCCAGCCAGGCCATGCCGGACACCCTCCGGCGTATCGATATCCTGCTGGCGGACATGACCGAGACCAGCCTGGAAGCGCGCCGCCTGGCGGTGGGGCTGGACGACACGGCCGGCAAGATGGGCGAGCATGTGGGGCAGCTGGCCGAACGACTGCACGCCACGGCAGAACATCTGGAAAAGGCGAGCGCCGGCATCCAGGTGTTCGTCGACGAGAACCGCGCCGGCTTCACCAGCTTTACCCACGAAGGCCTGCCACAGCTGCAGCGCACGCTTGCTGCCGCCGAGTCTGCCACCGATGCGGTGCGCGATCTGGCGCGCAGCCTGAAAGAAAATCCCTCGCAGCTGCTCTATCGGGGCGAGCCGGGCGGGGTGGAGGTACCGCGATGAGATGCCTTGCCCTGACACGTTGCTCGGCCGCCGGCATGGGCGTGGCGCTGCTGGCGCTGCTGGCCGGCTGCGGTGGGTTGCGCAGCGATGTCCGGCCGGATCGCATCTACGTGCTGCAGGTGGCGCAACCGGCAGCGGCGCCGGCGACCACTGCGGTGCCGGGGATGCTGGTGGTGCAGCGTCCGACCGTGCAGCCCGGCCTCGAAACCGATCGCATCGCGCTGACCCGGGCCGGCAACGAGCTGGACTTCTACGCCGCCAGTCGCTGGGGTGGTTCGCTGCCGGCGGTGCTGGGCGCATTTGCCGTGCAGTCGCTGGCCGGCAGTTTCACCACCGTGTCCGGCGCCGAGCGGGGCGCGGGTGCCGGTGATTTCGAACTGCTCATCACGGCGCGGCATTTCGAGGCCGAATACGCCGCAGGCGGCGTGCCGGTGGCGCGGGTGGCGCTGGAATGCCTGCTCGTGGCGGCTGCGCCTCGCCGCGTGCTTGGCAGCTGCGATGCCGATGTGCGCGAACCGGCGGCAGACAACCGCATGGGCGAGATTGTCATGGCATTCGAGCGGGCGGCGCAGCGCGCGCTGCAGGAAATGCGGGCCAAGGCCGTGGCCGCAGCCGCGCGGCGCTAGAACGTCGACATCCCGCTGGCTTCCATGAAGCGGGACTTCCAGTAGCGCCAGAGGCTGTCCTCTGGCCAGGTGCCGGCCTCGGCGCTGTAATCCATTCCGCCCGCGTTGCTCCACAAGGCGTCGAACCAGCCGGTCACCTCGGCTGCCAGCACGCTGCTGGCGGGAGTTGCCACTACCGCGTTGGCCTCCAGGTTCAGGTCGCCAAGGTTGCGGCGGGTGAGGTTGGCCGAGCCGAGCGTGAACCACAGGGTGCCGGCGCTGTGCACGGCCACCAGCTTGGCGTGGAATTGTTCGCCATGGGTGCGATACCAGCGCAATGCGATGGCGCCGTCGCTGTCCCTGACCAATGCATGGCCGACCGGACGGTTGGGGATGCCGGACTTCTCGAAACCGAAGGCGTCGCGGTTCGGATCGAGCAGTACCCGGATGGTCGCGCCGCGGCGCGCGGCCCCGACCAGCGCCTTGATCACGGCGCGATCGGCCAGGTAGAACTGCGCGAGGTCGATGGCTTCGCCCGGGCCGGCGGCATCGAAGCGCTCGAGCAGCACGGCGCGGATCGCGCCTTCGGTGGCGATGGCGACGCGCGCGTCACCGGCTGCGGCGGCGCCGGGCGCTGGCGCGGCTGCGCCGGCCGCAACAGATTCCAGCGCCCCACCGGGCCAGCCCGAGAAGCGTGCGATGGCCAGTTCGCTTGCCAGCAGCGGCCGCAATGCCTCGCCCTCGATGCGTAGCGCCACATTCGAGTGGACGCTGCTGGCGTCGTGCGGATTGGCAGATGCGATGATGCCCACCAGTGAGCCATTGCCGTCGCCAGTGAGCGCGAGCTTGCGGTGATTGGCCTTGAAGTTGGGCAGCCGCAGCAGCGCACCCAGTGCCAGTTTCGGCCCATCGCCGTCGAGCATATTGGGCACAGGGCCTTCGCCACCGGCGGGCAGCCACCACCTGAACAGCATCCGCCAGCTTGCGCTGTACACCGGATTGGAATCGCGCAGGCGGTCCAGCTGCGTCACCACCACATCGACGCCCAGCTCCCGCAGGGCGGCAAGCGCCGACGGCGCCGTGCCGCGATAGTAATCATTGATGGGATCGACCAGCACCAGGATCGGCAGCTGCGGCTGCGCGCGCGCCAGCTGGCGCAGGGCATCAGTCAGTTCGCGCGATATCGGTGACAGGCCAGCGCTGTAATCCAGACTGCCGCGCGGGCCGCCCTGGTGGTTGAACAGGAAGTAGTCGAGCAACAGGAAATCGCGCGCGTCGCGGACCAGCTCCAGGGTGGCCGCATGTATGGGCTGGTTGCGCAGCATGCGGCCGTCGGCATGCATCGCGGTGACATCGGCGATGAAACTGAGCGCGCTGGCGGGTGTGGCGACGGCCGCGCCTGCGACGTGTACACCGGGTGGCAGGGGCTTATGGGTGTGCCACAGAACGAGGCCCAGCCAGATCGCCGCCAGGCCGGCCAATACACCGCGGCGCCAGCGGCGGCGCGGACGGCCCGAAACATTCAACGCAAGCTGCCTGCTGCTGCGCTGCTCAGGCGCCGCCCTCGAGCGCGTCTTTGCCACTACCGGGTCCGAATACCGGGAAGGGCGAGTGGCCGGTGGCGAGCTGGCGCGACAACAGGTTGCCCAGAATCTCGACGCCGCAGGGCTCGCCGAACAGCCGGCCCTGGGCGAAGTCGCAGCCGGCCTGGCGCAGGAACTGCAGCTGGCCTTCGGTCTCGACGCCTTCGGCCACCACGTCCATGCCGAGGCTGCGGCCCATCTCGATGATGGTGCGCACGATGGTGGCGTCGTTGCGATCGACGTGGGCGTCGCGCACGAAGGACTGGTCGATCTTCAGCGTGCCGATGGGGAACTGCTGCAGCGCCGACAGCGACGAATAGCCGGTGCCGAAATCATCGATGGCCAGGTGCACGCCCAGGTCGGCCAGCTCCTTGAGCATGCCGATGGTGCGCTTGGGGTTGGCCATCAGGGTGGTCTCGGTGATTTCGAGCTCCAGGTGCGAGGGCGACACGCCGTGGCTTTCGAACACCGAGCGGTAGTCGAGGATGAAGCCGGCCTGCCGCAGCTGCTTCAGCGACAGGTTCAGCGCGATGCGGCCCGGCGCGCGGCCGGCGCTGGAAAGCGCCTTGTAGTCCAGGCACACGCGGTTGAGCACCCATTCGCCAATGCTGCTGATGAGGTTGTTCTCCTCGGCCAGCGGGATGAACTGCGCCGGCGGAATGTCGCCATGGCCTGGTAGTCGCCAGCGCAGCAGTGCCTCGGCGCCGACGATGCGGCCGTCTGCCACATCGACCTTGGGCATGTAGGCGACCACGAACTCGTTGCGCTCGATGGCGCGCTTGAGCTTGCTCTTGAGCATCAGCCGCTCGACCGAGGCGGCGTTCATCTCGCGGGAGTAAAAGGCGCAGGAGTTGCCGCCGTTCTGCTTGGAGTAGTACATGGCCGCGTCGGCATTGCGGATCAGGTCGATCACGTTCTCGGCATCGCGCGGGCACAGCGCCACGCCGATGCTGGCCGAGAGGAAGATCTCCTGCCCGCCCACGTAGAACGGCTGCTGGACGACGTTGAGGATTTCCTGCGACAGGTGGCGCACCACGTCGCGCGCGGTGCTCTCCGAAATGCCATCGATGAACAGCGCGAATTCGTCGCCGGCCAGCCGGCCGAGCACGGTGTCAGGCGGCAGAGTGCCGGTGAGCCGCTCGGTCAGCGCCTCGAGCACGCGATCGCCGGCGCCGTGGCCGAAGGTGTCGTTCACTTCCTTGAAATGATCCATGTCCAGGTACAGCAGCGCCAGACCGGTGCGTGCGCGCAGCACCCGCGCGATGGCCTGCTGCAGCAGGTGCTGGAACTGCATGCGGTTAGGAATCTTGGTGAGCGCGTCGTAGCGGGCCAGGTAGCGGATGCGCCGCTCGGCGCGTTTGCGCTCGGTGATGTCGCGGGCCACGTAGATATGGCCTCGAAAGTGTGGATCGGTGTTGTCGAGCACCGAAGAGGAGAACGACACCGGTATGGTCTGGCCGGATGCAGTGCGCAGCAGCGCCTCGCCGGAATCGCTGGCGCGCTGCACGCGCTCGGCCTCGCCCAGGTCCGGCGCGGACAGCAGCGAACCGACCTGCCGGTCGGTCAGGTCCGGCGCGGGCGTGCCCGTCAGGCGCTGGGCGGCGACATTGGTGGAGCGGATGCTGCCATCCGGGCGCACCACGAACACGGCATCGACCATGCTGTTGAGCACATTGTCGAGATAGTTCTTGGTGATGGTGGTGTCGGCCAGGCTCTGGCGCATCAGATCGACGGTGCGCTGCAGGTCACCGAGTTCATCGTTGCGCAGGGTGCGCACGGGTTGGGTGAAGTCGCCCTCGGCCATGCGGTGGGTGCTGCGGTTAAGCTGTTCCAATTCATTGGTGATGCGTCGTCCCAAGGTGAAGGCGAGCCAGGCGGCGGC
>DATKBK010000088.1:0-13842 GCA_035514045.1 Steroidobacteraceae bacterium
CGATGAGCTTGTAGCCGACCAGCGGCAGCATCACATTGAGCTGGAAGCTGCCGGACTGCCCCGCGACGGTGATGCTCAGGTCGTTGCCCATCACCTCGGCCGCCACCATCGCGGTGGCCTCGGGGATAACGGGATTGACCTTGCCGGGCATGATGCTGCTGCCGGGCTGCAGCGCTGGCAGCGCGATCTCGCCCAGCCCCGCCAGCGGTCCACTGTTCATCCAGCGCAGGTCATTGGCGATCTTCATCAGGCTTACGGCCACGGTCTTGAGCTGGCCGGACAATTCCACCGCCGTGTCCTGGGTGGCAATGCCCTCGAACAGGCTGCTGTTGGGGCGAAACCCGATGCCGGTGGCGCGTGCCAGCTCAGCGCAGAAACGCGCGGCGAACTGCGGATGGGCGTTGATGCCGGTGCCCACGGCAGTGCCTCCCTGTGCCAGCTGCAGCAGCCGGGCTTCAACTGCCGCGACGCGCTCGATGCCCTTCTCGATCTGGGTGCGCCAGGCGCCGATCTCCTGCCCGAAGGTCACCGGCATGGCGTCCATCAGATGCGTGCGGCCGGTCTTCACGATGTGCCCCACTTCGGCTTCCTTCCGGCGCAGAACACCGGCCAGGTGCTGCAGCGACGGCAGCAGCTGCTCGCGCCAGGCCAGCGCGGCGCTGACGTGGATCGCGGTGGGAATCACGTCATTGCTGCTCTGGGCCATGTTCACTTCGTCGTTGGCGTGCACCGGGCGGCCCAGGTGACGCGCGGCGAGCTTCGCGATCACCTCGTTGGCGTTCATGTTGGTGCTGGTGCCAGAGCCCGTCTGGAACACATCGACCGGGAAGTGAGCATCATGGCTGCCCGCCGCCACCTCGTCCGCCGCCTTCACGATGGCGCCGGCCACCTGCGCGTCGAGCAGGCCAAGAGCGGCGTTGGCCTGCGCAGCTGCGGCCTTGATCAGCGCCACCGCGCGGATGAACGCGCGCGGCATCGGCCGGCCGCTGATGGGAAAATTCTGAACCGCGCGCTGGGTTTGCGCTCCCCACAGCGCCGTGGCGGGCACCTGCAGTTCGCCCATGCTGTCGCGTTCGATCCGGTATTCGCTGTTGCTCACGGTGCCGCCCTTCGCCTCTAAAGCCAGTTCATGTCGCTTCGGTTATCATTGCGATTCTACCATTCGCCGCCAATCGCCACGCCGCCGCACCCCCATCATGGATCACAGCCTGACCGCACTTTCCCCCGTCGACGGGCGCTATCGCGCCGCCACCGAGGGGCTGGCCGGGCTGCTATCGGAGGCGGGTCTGGTGCGCGAACGCATCCGCGTCGAGGCGCTGTGGCTGTTGCAGCAGGCCGAGTCGCTGCAGGGCCAACATGCCGCGCTGCCGTTCGCATCCGCGGTGCTCCAGCGAATCGAGGAGCTGGCAGAGGATCCCGGTGCCGGCAGTCCGGCCGTGGTAAAGGCCATCGAGCAGCGCATCAACCACGATGTGAAGGCCGTGGAATACTTCGTGCGTGACGAGATCCGCGCGGCCGGCGCCAGCGCCGCGCAGCTGGAACTGGTGCACTTCGGCTGCACTTCCGAAGACATCAACAACATCAGCTACGCGCGGCTGCTCGATCGCGCCCGCAGCGAACAGCTGCTGCCCGCTCTGGATGCCCTGCTGCAGGTCCTGGCCGGATTCGCCGCCGCGCATGCCGACCTGCCGATGCTGGCCCGCACCCACGGCCAGACAGCTTCGCCCACCACACTGGGCAAGGAGTTCGCCAACATCCGCGCCCGCTTCGTGCGCGCGCGGGCACGGCTGGCGGTGGTGGCGATCCTGGGCAAGTGGAACGGCGCGGTGGGCAACTTCAACGCGCAGGTGGTGGCCTTTCCCGCGCTTGACTGGCTGGCGGTGTCACGCGAGTTTGTGGAACAGCGCTGCGAGCTCGACTGGAATGCGCACACCACGCAGATCGAGCCGCATGACTGGATCGGCGAATACTGTGACGCACTCGCAGCCATCAATGTGATCGGCATCGACATGTGCCGCGACCTGTGGGGCTATGTGTCGCTGGGCTATCTGCGCCAGCGCGCGGTGGCCGGTGAAGTCGGTTCCTCGACCATGCCGCACAAAGTCAATCCCATCGACTTCGAGAACGCCGAGGGCAACCTCGGCCTCGCCAATGCACTGCTGCGCCATTTCAGCGACAAGCTGCCGGTGTCGCGCTGGCAGCGCGACCTCACCGACTCCACGGTGCTGCGCAATGTCGGCGTGGCACTGGGCCACAGCCTCATCGCCTGGCGCGCCGCGCTGCGGGGCCTGGGCAAGGTTGCCCCGGACCCTGCCGCGCTGGCCGCCGACCTGGATGACGCCTGGGAAGTGCTGGCCGAGGCCGTGCAGACCGTGCTGCGAGCCGCAGGCGTACCGGATGGCTATGAGCTGCTCAAGGAACATTCGCGCGGCAAGCCGTTGACCAGGGATTCGCTCGGCGCGCTGATTGCCGACCTGCCGATTCCACCGGCGCGACGTGCCGAATTGCAGGCGCTGACGCCCTCGGCGTACGTCGGTCTGGCTGCGCGCCTGGCCCGTCTGCAGGCCGGCACGTGACATAATACCGGGCAAAACACGACGCGCTGCGCAGTTCGCTCCCGCCTGTCACCCCGCCAGGCCCAAAGCGTGAACCAGTCCACAAGCTGTCCGGGGGCTGAACTCGCACACTGCCGGCCATGGCAGGTCCGCAGTATTTCTTTGCAGCGCAGGCAATGGGCATGCCGGGCAGCGGCTTCGCTCCGCCCGTCTCCGTGCTGGCCCGCGGCGGACAGCAGCGCCCGGCACCTGAACCGCTGCAGGTGCTGACCACACTCGAGGATGTGCACGCCGCCAATCGCCGTGCCCTGTCTATCGCGCAGCGGCTGGTCTCGATCTATACCTCGGACCTCGAGCCCAAGGTGTACGAGTACGAACCCTTCCTCGACATCGTGCAGCGTTTCCTGCTCTCGCACAGCTTTGCCAAGATCCGCCTGCTGACGCAGCGTTCGGTGCCCTACACCACACCCCACAAGCTGGCCGCCATGCGCCGCCGCCTGTCCGGACACATAGAAGTGCGCTGCGTGGCGCCGCAGTTCGCGGCCCGCACCCAGGCCATGCTGATCGCCGACAGTCGCGCCATCGTCTATCGCGCCCAGGCCACCAGCTACGAAGGCGTGGCCGGATTCGAACAGCCACCCATCGCCAAGCTCTATCTGAACGAGTTTGACGAGATGTGGCTGGCCAGCGCGCCGAAGTACTGACGGCGCGCCTCCCCTATACTTGGCGTCATGATCTGGCGCCCCGACCTCACCGTCGCCGTCGTCGTGCAACGCGACGAGCGGTTTCTCATCGTCGAAGAACGCATCCAGGGTGCGCTGGTGCTCAACCAGCCGGCCGGCCACGTGGAAGACGGCGAGTCCCTGCTCGAAGCCGCGGTGCGCGAAACCCTGGAAGAAACGGCCTGGCACTTCGTGCCACGGCATCTGCTGGGCCTGTATCTGTGGCGCAATCCAGCCAACGGCCATTCAATCCTGCGGGTGGCGATGGCCGGCGACGTGGCGAGCCATGCGACCGGCCGACGGCTCGATCATGGCATCGTGGCGGCGCACTGGATGACCCGCGCGGCGCTGCTCGACGGGCCGGTGCGCCTGCGCAGCCCGCTGGTCATGCGCTGCATTGACGACTTCCTGGCGGGGCAACGCCACGATCTGGCGGCACTGAACTACCTCGCGGCCCAACCGGTCACGACAGGCATCTGACGGAGCCGAAGCGCCGATGGCCGATCGCATCATCGTGGCGTTGTCCGGTGGCGTGGATTCGGCCGTCACGGCACTGCTGCTGCGGCGTGCAGGCCACGAGGTGCAGGGCCTGTTCATGCACAACTGGGAAGAAGACGACCAGGGCTACTGCACGGCCGCCGAAGACTTTCAGGACGCGCGGCGCGTGGCCGCAGAGCTGGGCATTGCATTGCATCGGGTGGACCTGTCGGCCGAGTACCGCCAGCGGGTGTTTGCAGAATTTCTTGCCGCCAGCCGCGCCGGCCTCACACCCAACCCCGATGTGCTGTGCAATCGCGAGATCAAGTTCGGCGATTGCCTGCGCCACGCGTTGCGACTCGGCGGCAGCCGGCTTGCCACTGGCCACTACGCGCGACTGGTCACTGGCGCAGACGGACCCGAACTGCACAAGGGCATCGATGCGGGCAAGGACCAGTCCTACTTCCTGCATGCGGTGGCGCGTGACGCCTTCGCGCAGGCGCTGATGCCACTGGGGGAACTGCACAAGGTGCAGGTACGCGAGCTGGCACATGCGGCCGGATTGCCGGTAGCCGCCAAGCGTGACAGCACCGGCATCTGCTTCATTGGCGAACGGCCGTTCCGCGACTTCCTCGCGCAGCACCTGTCGCATTCGCCCGGCCCCATCGTCAGCGCCTCGGGTTCGGCGCTGGGCGAACACATCGGGTTGCCGTTCTACACTCTGGGTCAGCGCGGCGGCATCGGCATCGGCGGCCAACGCGGCGGCAGCGGCGCGCCCTGGTATGTGGTGGGCAAGCGTGCCGACAGCAACACGCTGATCGTGGCGCAGGGCGAGGATCACCAGGCCCTGTACACGCGACGGCTGACAGCCCACCACCTCAACTGGCTGTGCGCGACGCCGCCACAGCTTGAGGGCGAGCTGACCGTACGCCTGCGCTACCGTCAGAGCGATCAACTTGCGCGCGTCAGCCTGCGCGACGATGGCAACCTTGACATCGCGCCCGATACGCCGCAGCGGGCAGTGACACCCGGACAGTCCGCTGTTGTCTACCGCGGCACCCGCTGTCTTGGCGGCGGGGTAATCGCGCAAACGGAGTTATAATCGGCGGATTCCCGCGGAGGCTACATGACAGACAGTTTCAAGGCCCAAGCCACGCTCGACGTGAACGGCAAAAAGTACACGATCCGGAGCCTGGCGGCCCTGCCGGCCGATAAAGTCGCCCGCCTGCCTTATTCCCTGAAGATACTGCTCGAGAACCAGCTGCGCTTCGAGGATGGCATCAACGTCACCCACGCTGATATCGAAGCCCTGCTGGGCTGGGACGCGAAGGCGGCTCCGTCGCACGAGATATCATTCACGCCGGCGCGCGTGATCATGCAGGACTTCACCGGCGTGCCCTGCGTGGTCGATCTCGCCGCCATGCGCGAGGCCATTGCCCGCCTGGGCGGCGACCCCGAGAAGGTCAATCCACTGGCACCGGCGGAGCTGGTAATCGACCACTCCGTGCAGGTGGATGAATACGGCACGCCGCAGGCGCTGGCCAACAACAACCGCATCGAATTCGAGCGCAACGGCGAGCGCTATGCGTTCCTGCGCTGGGGCCAGAGCGCATTCCGCAACTTCAAGGTGGTGCCGCCCAACACCGGGATCGTGCACCAGGTGAACCTGGAGTTCCTCGGGCGCGTGGTGTTCGCCAGCGAAGGTACGCCGCCGGAGGCCTACCCCGATACGCTGGTCGGCACCGATTCGCATACCACCATGATCAACGGCCTGGGCGTGCTGGGCTGGGGCGTGGGCGGCATCGAGGCCGAGGCCGCGATGCTGGGGCAACCCGTGACCATGCTCATTCCCCAGGTGATCGGCTTCAAGCTGTGCGGCACGCTGCCGCCGGGCACCACTGCCACCGACCTGGTACTCACGGTCACCGAGATGCTGCGCAAGAAGGGCGTGGTCGACAAATTCGTCGAGTTCTTCGGCGACGGTCTGGCCAGCCTGCCGCTCGCAGACCGCGCCACCATTGGCAACATGTCGCCGGAGTTCGGCAGCACCTGCGCCATATTTCCGATCGACGAAGAGACGATCCGCTACCTCAGACTTTCTGGCCGCCCTGACGAGCAGGTGGCGCTGGTCGAAGCCTATGCGAAGCACCAGGGCATGTGGCGGATCAATGGCCAGCCGGCCGCCGACTACACCGACGTGCTGGAGCTGGACCTCGCCACGGTCGAGCCAAGCCTTGCCGGGCCGTCGCGGCCGCAGGACCGCGTGCCGCTGAAATCAGCCAAGGTTGCCTACCGCGCGGCTCTTGCGAAGCAGGCCGACGAACGCAGGAAGAAGAACCCTGGCGCCACCGGCACCGGTGCCGCCACCGTGGCTGGCAACAGCTTCGAGGTCCGCGATGGCGCCGTGCTGATTGCGGCGATCACCAGCTGCACCAACACCTCCAATCCCTATGTACTGATGGCCGCCGGCCTCGTGGCACGCAATGCGCGCAAGGCGGGGCTCACCGCGAAGCCCTGGGTAAAGACCAGCCTTGCGCCGGGTTCGCGCGTGGTCACGGATTATCTCAGCGCTGCGGGCCTGCTCGAAGAGCTGGCCGGCATCGGCTTCAACCTGGTGGGCTACGGCTGCACCACCTGCATCGGCAATTCCGGGCCGTTGAAGCCGGAGATCTCGGCAGCCGTAAAGGCCGGCGACGTGATCGGCTGCTCGGTGCTGTCGGGAAACCGCAACTTCGATGGCCGCATACATCCGGAAATCAAGCAGAATTACCTGACCTCGCCGCCACTGGTGGTGGCGTACGCACTGGCCGGTTCGCTCGACCTCGACCTGCAGACCGAGTCGCTGGGCACGGCTCCGGATGGCAAGGCGATCTACCTGAAAGACATCTGGCCAAGCCCCGCCGAAGTGGCCGAGTTCGTGCACCGGCATATCACCTCGGCGATGTTCAGGAAGAGCTACGCCGGCGTGTTCGATGGCGACGAGCGCTGGCGGGCGATCAAGGTTCCGGAAGGCAAGATCTACGCCTGGGACGACAAGTCCACCTACGTGAAGAACCCGCCCTACTTCGATGGCATGACGATGACCCCGGATGGCGGCGGCGACATCCGCGGCGCGCGCGTGCTGGGCCTGTTCGGCGACTCGATCACCACCGATCACATCTCGCCTGCCGGCAATATCGCCAAGGCCAGTCCGGCGGCGCAGTACCTCGTCGCCCAGGGCGTGCAGCCCGCGGACTTCAACCAGTACGGCGCGCGGCGGGGCAACCACGAAGTGATGATGCGCGGCACCTTCGCCAACATCCGCCTGCGCAACCTGCTGCTGCCCGGCACCGAGGGCGGCATCACGCTGCACATCGGCTCCGGCGAGCAGATGTCCATCTTCGACGCGGCCATGCTCTACAAATCCGAAGCCACCCCGCTGGTGATCCTGGCCGGCAAGGAATACGGCTCGGGCTCCTCGCGTGACTGGGCGGCCAAGGGGACGATGCTGCTGGGCGTAAAGGCCGTGATCGCCGAGAGCTTCGAGCGCATCCATCGCTCCAACCTGATCGGCATGGGCCTGCTGCCGTTGCAGTTCATGCCGGGCCAGACCGCAGCGTCGCTGGGCCTGACCGGCAAGGAGTCCTTCGACATCACCGGCGGCAGCGATGGCACGCGCAAGACCGTGAGCGTCGTGGCCACGCCGGACGGTGGCGGCAAGCCCATTGCCTTCGAGGTCCGGGTGCGTATCGATACGCCGAAGGAGCGCGAGTACTACCGTCACGGCGGCATCCTGCACTATGTGCTGCGCCAGCTCGCCGCGACCGGTATGGCCGCCTGACGGGTCGGGAACCGCGCGGTGGAGTCTGCTGCCCCGCACGACCGGCGTCTGGCGCTGTTCGATCTCGACGGCACGCTGACCCGGCACGACACCTATCTCCCGTTCGTGCTGGGCCTGCTGGCGCGGCAACCCGCGCGCTGGATCCGCCTGTTGCTGCTGGTATTGCCCGCGGTCGGTTACCTGGCAGGCCGGCTGGATCGCGGTGGCCTGAAGGGAGCAATCCTGCATCAGCTCTTCAAAGGCATGCCTTTCGACACGATCTCGACCTGGGCCGGGCGCTTCGCCACCGGTGCCGTGCCAGCGCGGCTCATGCCGGCGGCGCTCCGGACCCTGCAGCAGCACCTTGCGGCAGGTGATCATGTGGTCGTGCTGTCTGCCAGCCCCGACCTGTATGTACCCCTGATCGCGCAGCGCCTGGGCGTGAGCGAGACCCACTGCACCGCGATCCGCTGGAACGGCCTGTGGCTCGATGGCCGCCTGGCAGGCCCCAATCGGCGTGACCATGAGAAATCCCGCGTGCTGGACACCCTGCGCGCGGCGCATCCGGGCCTGCCGGTCATCGCCTACGGCAACAGCCCTGCAGACCTGAACCACATGCGACGCTGCGAGCAGGCCGTCTACGTGAACGCCTCCCCTAGGCTGGCAGCTTCGCTGGGCGCAGAGGGAATTCACTGCGTCCGCTGGCGCTGAGGTCAAACGCGCTAGAATCGGGGTCCAGAAGGCAAAGCCGCAATCGGGGTTTCCCCATGAAGAACCGCATCGCCCGCATCCTGCCCTCCGACATCACGCCCGAACGCGTCTACTTCAGCCGTCGCGAATTGATCACAGCCGGGCTTTCCGGCGCTGCGCTGGCCACGCTGGGCATGCAGCAGAGCCGGGCTGCCGAACCCACCGGTGCGATTCTGAACGCACCCCGCAACGCCACGCTGTCGATCACCGACAAACCCAACAGCTGGGAAGACATCACCACCTACAACACCTTCTACGAGTTCGGCACCGGGAAGGACGAGCCAGCGGTGCTGGCGCGCGATTTCAAGCCCACCCCGTGGAGCGTCACGGTTGACGGGGAATGCGAGCAGAAGGGCAAGTTCGAGCTGGAGGACATCCTCCGGCAGCAGACCCTGGAAGAACGCGTCTACCGCCTGCGCTGTGTCGAGGCCTGGTCGATGGTGATTCCCTGGGCGGGCTTTTCGCTGGCGGCGATGTTGCAGCGATTCAAGCCCACTTCCAAGGCGAAGTTCGTGGAGTTCACCACGCTGCACGATGCGAAGCGCATGCCCGGCCAGAGGAGCAACGTCCTTGACTGGCCGTATGTAGAGGGCCTGCGCATGGACGAGGCCATGCACCCGCTGAGTTTCATGGCGGTGGGACTCTACGGCCGCGTGATACCCAACCAGAACGGCGCGCCGCTGCGGCTGGTGGTACCGTGGAAATACGGCTTCAAGAACATCAAGTCCATCGTGCGCATCCGCTTCACCGAGCGTCAGCCGCTGAACAGCTGGCAGCTCAGCGCCTCCAATGAGTACGGCTTCTTTGCCAACGTGAACCCGGAGGTTGCCCACCCACGCTGGAGTCAGGCCACGGAGCGGCGCATCGGCAGCGGCTCGCTGCTTGGCGGGCGAGCGGCCACCCTGCCCTTCAACGGCTATGCCGCACAGGTTGCATCGCTCTACGCCGGCATGAATCCGCGCCGCCTGTATTGACGTTGGACGTCAGCCAGCAGTACCGCTTCATCTTCAAGCCGCTGGTCTTCGCCGCCTGCGCGGCCCCCGCGCTGCTGTTGACACTGGCCGCCTTCGGCCATGGCCCGATGGACCTGGGCGCGGACCCGGTACGACGCCTCATCCATGCCTGCGGCATCACCGCGCTGAACCTGCTGCTGGTCACGCTGGCGGTCACGCCGGTGCGCCAGATCACCGGCTGGCGCAACCTGATACGCCTGCGGCGCATGCTGGGGCTGTTCGTGTTCTTTTATGCGCTGGCGCACTTCAGCGTGTACCTGACGCTCGACCAGTGGTTCGACCTCAGGGCAGTGGGCGCCGACATCCTCAAGCGTCCCTACATCACCATCGGCATGCTGGCGCTGCTGCTGCTGATACCGCTGGCGGTCACGTCGACCAACGGCATGATGCGACGCCTCGGGCGACGCTGGGCCCTGCTGCACCGGCTGGTCTACGTGGTGGCGGCGCTGGCGCTGTGGCATTTCTGGTGGCAGGTGAAGGCCGACATTCGCGAACCGCTGATCTATGTGACGATCTTCGCGGCGCTGATGGCCTGGCGGCTCAAAGCGAAGTTCTGGCCAGCCAAAGCTCGGGAAAGAACCTGAGCTCCAGCGCCTTGGCCAGATAGGACACCCCGCCGGTTCCACCCGTGCCGGGCTTCTGCCCGATGATCCGTTCGACGGTCTTCATGTGCTGGTAGCGCCACAGCTGGAAGCGGTGGTCGAGATCGACCAGCCCCTCCGCCAGTTCGTACAGGTCCCAGTCCTTTTCGGCATTGTGGTACACGCCCAGCCAGGCACCGGTAACGGGCTTGGACGGCGCATGGGCCTGCGAGAAGTCGCGGTCCAGCAATTCCGGCGGTATACCATAGCCCCGCCGCGACAGCAGGCGCAGCACCTCGTCATAGAGGCTCGGCGCCTCAAGTGCCCGCTTCAGACGCGCATGTTCTTCCGGATTGCGTTCGTACACACGGATCGTCTCGGCGTTCTTGTTGCCCAGCGCAAATTCGAGCAGCCGGTACTGCGCCGACTGGAAACCGGACGACCGTCCCAGCAGATTGCGGAACGCCGTGTAGTCGGAGGGCGTCATCGTCGCCAGCACTTCCCACACGCCGAACAGCTGGGTCTGCACCTTGCCGATGCGCTGCAGGGCCTTGAACGAGGGATCGAGGTCATCTCGCACCACACTGAGGCGCACCAGTTCCAGTTCATGCAGGAACAGCCGGATCCACAGCTCCGACACGTGGTGCACGGTGATGAACATGACTTCGTCGTGCGCGTCGGAGATGGGTTGCTGCGCGGTCAGCAGCTGCGTCAGCTGCAGGTATTCGCCATAGGAGCGCGAGCTGCCGAGATCCCAATGGACGCCTTCGCCGGCCAGATCCACCTTGCCCGCGGTGCGATCGGGCCCTTCGCTCATGATGCACCCACCAGCCATGCCGGCACGTGGCGCCAGCCCTGCACCAGCGCGGCATCCAGCGCACGCCAGCGCGGTTCGCAGGCCGCCACGCAACGCCAGAAACGCGCCGAATGGTTCAGGTGCCGGGTGTGCGCCAGCTCGTGGCAAAGCAGATAGCGCACCACATCTTCGGGCTGGAACAGCAGCGCCAGGTTGAGCGTGATGGTGCCGCGCGCCGAACAGCTGCCCCAGCGCGTGCGCTGGCAGCGCACCGTGACAGCGGAATAGCTGAAATCATGCAGGCGAGCCTGCATGGCGAGGCGCTCGCCCAGCGCCGGCAGCGCCCGACGTTTCAGCCAGGTCAGCAGACCGCGCCGCCATTCTTCGGGTGTGCCAGCGCCACGCAGTTCCAGCACGCCCTCGGTCCGGGCGGCAGAGGGCCTGCGGTCGGGCGTTGCGGAAGGGGCATGGGTGACCACCAGCCGCGGCCGACCTGCGCCGCCGGCCTGGAAGATGCGCCAGGTTTCGCCCAGCAGCGGCAGGCGCAACAGCCGCGGCGGAAATTCCTGCGGCGGCGGCATGGCCGCGCGGCGGCGCGCCACATGATGACGCACCCAGTCCGAGCGGCTTTCGAGGAAGGACCAGGCGTGATGCTCGGCGACACCGCGTGGTACCACCAGCTCGACCAGTCCGCCGGCATTGATGCGCACGGCAACGCGACGCGCCCGCGGGCTGTGCCGCAGGCTGACGGCAAACTGCGCCGACTCCTCGTCCCACAGCGGCAGCTGTGCCGCATCGGTATTCGGGCTGTGCGGTTCCGGCGCGCGGTACACGTCGCAGATGATAGCAGTGACGGCGCTTGGCCGCGGCTTGATACCATCCCGCCCATGCACTTCTACAGCGACAATACCGCCCCCGCCGCCCCGGAAGTGCTGGCCGCGGTGCAGGCTGCCAACAGCGGCATGGCACGCGCCTATGGCGCCGACGAGTGGAGCGCGCGCCTGGATGCCGCCTTCAGCAGCTACTTCGGGCGATTGGTGCGCGCATTTCCCGTAGCCACTGGCACCGCCGCGAATGCGCTGGCGCTGGCCACGCTCACGCCACCCTATGGCGAGATCTTCGCCAGCGCGAATGCACACATCGTGCACGACGAGTGCGGTGCGGTGGAGCTGCAATGCGCCGGCGCACGCATTACCCGCCTGAGCGGCCGTGACGAACTGATCGAGGCCACCGCGCTGGCCGACTGGCTGGCCGACAATCCGACCTCCGTGCACAGCGTGCAGCCGGCCGTGGTCAGCATCACCCAGGCCAGCGAATGCGGCACGGTCTACCTGCCCGCGCAGATCACGGCCATTGCCGCTGTCTGCCGCCAGCGCGGGCTCGCGCTGCACATGGATGGCGCCCGCTTCGCCAATGCGCTGGCGAGCCTCGGGGCGGCACCGGCCGAACTCACCTGGCAGGCGGGCGTTGATGTGTTGTCGTTTGGCGCCACCAAGAACGGGGCCCTGGGTGCCGAGGCCGTGGTGTTCTTCGACCCGTCGCGCGCCGCGGACTTCGAGCTGCGCCGCAAGCGCGGCGCACACCTGCTCTCGAAGATGCGCTATCTCTCCGCGCAGCTGCTGTGCTGTCTGGAGGGCAGGTTCTTCCTGGAATACGCCACCCGCGCCAATGCCCTGGCTGCACGCATCGGCATCGCCGCCGCTGATCGCCTGCTGTATCCGGTGCAGGCCAATGCAGCATTCCTGCAGCTGCGTCCCGGCGAGAAACAGGCACTGCGCGAGCAGGGATTCGGGTTCTACGACTGGGGCGCACCGCGCGAAGACTCCGCGCGCTTCGTGGTGTCCTGGGACCAGCCCGAGCGCGACGTCGACACCCTGTGCGAGGCGCTGGCCGGATGGCGCTGATCGACATCGGCGTCAATCTGACGCACGAGAGCTTTCAGCACGACCTGCCCGACGTGCTGCATAGGGCCGGCAAGGCCGGCGTGCACCGGATGATCGTCACGGGCACCAGTGTCCAGGCGACGCGCGATGCGCTGGCGCTGCACGCCCGGCACCCGGACCGGCTCTATGCCACAGCCGGCCTGCACCCGCACCATGCCCGCGATTTCACTCCGCAGTTGCGCGATGCCCTGGCTGAGCTGGCGCGGCAACCGGGCGTGGTCGCACTGGGCGAATGCGGCCTGGACTACAACCGCAACTACTCGCCGCGGGAGGCACAGCTGCGCGCCTTTGCCGGGCAGCTGGAGCTGGCCGTGGCATTGCAGTTGCCCGTCTTCCTGCACCAGCGCGATGCGCACGCCGATTTCCTGGCCGTGCTGCGCGATTTCGTGCCGCAGCTGCCGGCGGCAGTTGCGCATTGCTTCACCGGCGCGGGCAACGAACTGGACGACTGCCTGGCATTGGGACTTTCCATCGGCATCACCGGCTGGATCTGCGACGAGCGGCGGGGCCGGCACCTGTTGCCGCTGATGGCGCGCATTCCGGCCCAGCGGTTGATGATCGAGACCGACGCACCCTACCTGCTGCCGCGCAGCCTCAGGCCCCACCCGCCTTCGCGGCGCAATGAGCCGGCATTCCTGCCGGAAGTGGTCCGGACGATCGCTGCCGCGCGTGGCGAGACCATCGAACAACTGGCAGCCAGCAGTACTGCGGCAGCGGTGCAGTTCTTCTCACTACCCTGACCGGGGAACCCGGCGCCTCGCGTCGCCGCGGCTCTGGCGCCATCCGGCCCAGCGTCAGGAATGGCGCCCGTCGAATACTTCGGCGATGAATGCGCGCCGCTGCCGCAGCGGACTGGGCTTCACCGCCGCGGCGATGGCCTGCCACTCGCCACGGAAGCGCTCGACCCAGGCGTGGCCGACATCCGAACCCACCGGCGGGAATTCGGCTCGCAGCGAATCCACCATCAGGGTCCAGCGGGGCAGACCCTTGGGAAAGCGGGCGCGGCGCGTGAACAGGATGCGCCCTTCCACCGGCAGCTCGCCGGCCAGTGCCCGCACTGCAGCCACGCGGTCATACAGGGCGTGCTGGGGATTCTGGAAGGTGGCGCGGCTGGCGCCGTTCATCACCGTCCACTGTGTCATCTGGTCACCACCGAAAATATTGCCGCGCTGGTCGCGCAGGTCGATCACCACCACGCCGCGCGAG